>JAHJOY010000170.1 GCA_018819665.1 bacterium | reverse complement strand
TTATCAACTCTAAACCAGTCCTTTCTTCGTTAATATTCCGCAATTTTACCTGACTCTAAGGATATAAATTTTTTAATATCCTGCAAAAGCCTGGTAATTCTTTTATGTTTAGTCTTGTAACTAATCCTATTAACGATAAGCTGGGCACTAAGGGGGATTATCTCATCAACTATTATTAGCTTATTTTCCTTTAGGGTACGCCCGGTAGAAACAATATCGACAATCATATCTGCTAAGCCTATCTGGGGGGCCAATTCTACTGATCCATAGAGTTTAATTAATTCTACATATATTCCTTTTTCTTTAAAATAATCTCCGGCAATGCGGGGATATTTAGTAGCTACTCTTAAGCGATGTCCGTTATTTTTATAATATTTTTCTTGCTCTCTTTCCTCTGGGACAGCTAATACCATCTTGCAATTTCCGAACTTTAAATCTATGAGCCTATAAACATCTTTTTTTTCTTCTAATAATACATCCTCCCCCACAATCCCGATATCTGCCGCCCCGCATTCGACATAGGTGGGATTATCTTTAGGCCTGGTAATAACAAATTTAATCTCCTGATTATGATTAAAAAATGCAAGTTTCCTGTTTATCTCTTTCCCGCCCTTTAAATCTATCCCGATTCCTTCTAATAATTTGATAGAAGGTTTAAATAATTTCCCGCTGGATAAAGCAATCACTAAATAATTGGTATTGTTTTCTCTACTCATAAGTTTATAATTTCCTTTTTTTCCGATATTACTTCAATTCTTTTTATTTTACCTGATTGATCGTCAGCTATTATTAGAATATATTTTATCCCTCTGAAACGAGCATAGTTTAACACCTTTTCATATTCTCTTTTGCCTATCTCTAACTCTACAATCAATCCTTTCTTTCTTAGATTTTCAGCTACTACCAGGGCTTTTTTAAAATATGTTTTATTATTCTGATAATACACTAAATACTTATCGGGCCTCTCTAACTTTAATGAATTTGTATCTTCTTTCTCTAAAATTGTAGCCAATCTTTCTATCCCGATAGCAAATCCGGTAGAGGGTAAGTCCTTACCAAACTTTGCACATAGATTATCATATCTCCCCCCACCACAGACTGGGAATCCTAAATAATCAGTATAACCTTCAAATATAATTCCGGTATAGTAATCAAAATTTCGTATAATTCCCAAATCTATCAGAATATATTCTTCTAATCCGTAATCTCTCAAAAGATTATAGATCTCTTTTATTTCTTTTAGGGCAGATAGCGATAATTTATTGTCTATCATCTTTTCTGCCTCTTCTAATACTTCTTCTCCTCCCCTTAGGGTTGGCATCTTTAAGATAAATTCCTTTTCCCTATCCTTTATGTCTTCCAAGGATAATATCTTTTCCAGTAACACAAAATCTTTATTCAAAATTGCTTTTTTAATTTCCTGTTTTCTTTTCTCTTTAACTTTTATTGATTCCATAACTCCATTAAAAAAATTGATATGGCCTATATCTATAAAAAATTTTTTAAGGCCGCTGTTTTTCAAACACTCCACTGCTAAAGCAATAACCTCTGCATCTGCCTCTTTACTATTTACTCCTATTAACTCTACTCCTGCCTGATTAAATTCTTTTCGGTTCCCCGTTTTAAGATCATCATACCTAAATACATTACTTATATAATAAAATCTCAACGGTTTGGGCTCCCCTTTTAATTTAGTTGAGGTTACTCTGGCAATAGGGGTGGTCATCTCCGGGCGAAGGGCAATAATATTTCCTTCTCGGTCAAAAAACTTAATCATCTCCTTTTTCATAATTGACCCTGCACCCTTAGCTAATATTTCATAAAACTCAAAAGTAGGAGTAATTATCTCTTGATAACCCCACTTGTTAAAGACCTGACTTATTTTATTCTCTAAAAATCTTCTTTTGAAAACTTCTTCTGGTAACAAGTCATTTAGTCCTTCAGGAATATTCATCTACTTTGACCTCTTATCCTTTCCTGGTTTATTAATCCGGTAAAATTAATAAACTTTTTTTAAACTAGTCGCTAGCTAACGATTAATTTAATTTTCATTCTTTAATTCGTTAAAGTATTAACGAGTTAAATTTAGAGAAATTTTAACATTGTTTTAAAATTTTGTCAATAGTAACTTGACATAATAACTTACGCGTTTTTTTTATAAATTTGGAGTTTTGTGGGTTTGTGGGTTGAAATTTTAAGAAAGATCAATCCTGAGAAAGAGTCGTGGTGTAGGATCCCTTAAAAAAAGAAGGGGGAGATTTGAATATCTATCTGTGTGGATTTATGTGTAAATAAGGGCACCTAGAAAAACTTTTTAACAATTTATTAACGATGGTATTTTTGGGCAAGAATGGCTAACTTCTTTTCCATTTCTTTCGTAATATCTTCCCTTTTATATCGCCATAGCCAATTGCCGCCAACTGTTCCTGGGTAATTCATTCTCGCTTGGTTATCAAGGCATAAAATATCTTGAAGCGGAACTATTACAAAATTTGCACTTGTCTTGTAAGCCACTTCAATCAGTGCCCAACAAACCTTTTCTTCGCTCATCTCATTATTTATGCCATAGTATTTTTCTAATATTTTTAATATGCTCGTATTTTTTGATTGCTTTAACCCTCTGTACCATGCCAGCAATGTGTCATTATCATGTGTTCCCGTGTACACCACGCAGTGTTTTTCATAACCGTCTGGTCTTGATTTTATAGGAGTTTTTTCATCAAATGAAAATTGTAAAATCTTCATCCCCGGAAATCCAAATTTTTTCTTCATCTCATTGACTTCCGGAGTTATAAATCCTAAGTCTTCAACTATAATTGGCAGATCCCCTAAGTGATGTTTTACTGCGGAAAAAAGTTCGTATCCGGGCGCTTTTACCCATTTGCCTTTTACGGCTGTCTTTTCCGATGCATCGACCTCCCAGTATGCTTCAAATCCCCTAAAATGGTCTATTCTGGTAATATCTACCTGTTCAAATAGTTTTTCAAAACGTTTTCTCCACCACAAGAAATTATCTTCTCGCATACGTTTCCACTTAAAGTGTGGATTCCCCCAAAGCTGTCCTGTTTTGCTAAAATAATCAGGCGGTACTCCTGCCACTTTTCGAGGATTGCCTTTATCATCTAAATCGAATAACTCAGGATATACCCACACATCACTGTTATCATGTGCTACAAAAATAGGCAAATCCCCTATAATTTTTATATTGTTATGATTCGCATAATATTTTAATTCATTCCATTGTTTTGAAAAAATATATTGCAGGAACTCTTGGTAACGTATTTTATTTGCTAATTTGTTTTGATATCTCTCTATGGCTTGTTTTTCTCTGAATGCAATATCTGCATCCCAGTAGTTCCATACTCTATTATTGAAGTGTTCTTTGAGGGCCATATAAAGACAAAAGTCTGAAAGCCAATATTCATTTTGTTTTTTAAACTGCACATATCTATCGCCTTCTGCTAATTCGTCAAACCGATTAAATGCTTTTAGAAACAATTCGTTTTTAAATTTAATTACTTTGGAAAATTCGATTTTTTCCTCAGAAAAGTTTGGCACATTAGTTACTTCTTCCACTCTTAGCAAATCATCTTGAATTAACTTGTCTATACTAATTAGTAAGGTATTCCCAGCAAAAGCAGAAAAACATTTGTAAGGTGATCCTTCGTGGTCAGGCGGATTAAGCGGTAATATTTGCCACAGTTTTTGATTCACTTTTTTTAAAAAATCTATGAAATTATATGCTTCTTTGCCAAAGTCGCCAATTCCATACCTGGAAGGCAATGATGTGAGGTGCAAAAGCACTCCGCTTGCTCTATTAAATTGCATTTCGGTTCACCATCTTTCTTGGCCACTAAGAAATTTCTTATTTTTTGTATAGTAGTTCATAGTAATCATTAATCATTCTATCTACCGAAAAAAACGTTTTTGTCGACTCGATACTTTCTTTCATCATTTCCAACCATTTTTGATGATGGTTATAATATGTAGGAATAACTTTTTTAAGCAATGTATCATAAAGAGCTTTTGCATCTCTTTCATCTTGTTCTTCAACTGTTTCGGGTATATTTTCGTCTCCAATTGCCCAACCGTTAATGCCATCTTTACACGCTTCTGGCCACCATCCGTCTAAAATCGAACAGTTTAGCACTCCATTCATCGCTGCTTTCATACCGGAGGTACCACTTGCTTCGTTCGGTCTTCTCGGGTTATTTAGCCAAACATCACAGCCTCTGGTAAGCATTTGTCCAATCTCCATATCGTAATTCTCCATAAAAACTACACTATTAGGATATTTTTTTGACATTTCAACTAAATTTAACACGACTTTTTTACCCATTGTATCTAACGAATGTGCTTTGCCCGAGAAAATAATTTGAACTTTTCCCTCTTTTAAATGTTTTTCTAATCGTTTTTCATCTTTAAATATTAAATCACTTCTTTTATAAGAAGTAGCCCTTCTGGAAAATCCAATTAAAAGCGCATTAAGATTCAACTTAACCCCACATCGCCTCTCCACAAAATTGGTTAGTTCTTTCTTTATTTCCAGGTGATTATTCCACATTTCATCTAAGTTTAAAAACTTTTTTCTCATTCTTTTGTCTACCCATGTTCCCACATGAATGGCATTGGTTATTCCAATGATTTTTGATCTGTTCTTTATTTTTCCCCACATTTTGTTTGCTGTTTGCGTATGTAATTCAGATACAGCATTTGATTTTCTGGATAGTCTTAGTGCTGCCACCGTCATATTAAATGGTATCCCACCAATACGACTCATTTGTTCTACTGAAAAACCTAAATTCGCACCCATATACACAAGCGTCTCTATACTATGGTTTTCATTTCCTGCTCTGATTGGAGTATGAGTTGTAAAAACTACTTCTTTACGAGTTGATTCCCACGCTTCATCAAATGACATGCCTGCGTTCATTTTTTCATTCATCAGCTCTAATCCAGCTAAAACTGCATGCCCTTCATTAAAATGATATATATCTACTGGAATATTAAGAGCTCTTAAAGCTCT
>JAHJOY010000169.1 GCA_018819665.1 bacterium | reverse complement strand
TCTTTTTTTAAAAAATTTTTTCAATTTTTTTTCAAATCGTAAAAATGAGGAGCAAATTAGGAGCTATTGATTTAATTTGTAGCTAAAAAATTGCTTTAACTTTCGATATCTATTTTAAAGACTATTAAATAAATTTAAATAATCTTTTAGCAGGCGGGTAATTAAAAAATTCTTTCTAACATATTCCTTTCCTGAAGTTCCCATCTTATTTGCAATTTCTGAATCTTTTAAAAGATGAATAACTCTTTCGGCGCATTCAGAAATGTCACCAACCAAAAATCCTGTGCGACGGTTATCTACTTGTAAAGGGATACCGCCTACATTGGCCGCTACTACAGGCTTCCCCTTCCATAACGCCTCGGTAATCACCAATCCGAACCCCTCTCTTAAGGATTTCTGAATAATTACATCTGAAGCTCTCTGAAAGGCATTAACCTCTAAATTCCCTACTCCGTTTAAATTAGATAGGAGGTGAATATCGTAATCTTCACCAGCATGTCGGGCAGTTTTTTCGTAATATTCCCATCCCTCCGGATCATCATTGGCCATTGAAGCAATAAGTACCAATTGTACATCTCTTACTTCTCTCTTTACCATCCTGTACATATCAATAACCCCTAAAGGGTCTTTCCAGGGGTCGAATCTGGAAACTTGAGTTATAATTGGTCTATCTGGATCTACTTTATATCTTGTTACAATATTTTCAATCTCTTCCTGATCTAAATCCATATTCTTCGGGCTTAAGGGATCGATAGCTGGAGGGATTATGGCAATATTTTTTAATTTAAGGTCATCTTTTACATACTCTTTTAAAGTAAATATAGCAGCATCATGTTTTTCTATAAATGGCCTGATAAATTGCCATATTTTTTCCTGAGCACTTGTAGGGTCAATATGAAACCGCCAAATCCATTTTCCTTTCTTTTCTTGCCGATAATTCAATATTGCCACTGGCTGAGGATCGTGAATTACCACAAAATCATATTCACCTTCGAATAATTTCTCATTTAGTTGATTATTTTTTAAAAATATTTCTTTCATCTCTTTAGTAAATGGGACATCCATCCCCTGCAAGCCATTATGTATACTCTTGGTTACATTGAAAAAATCATCTGAACCTTTTATTACCTGCCATTCAGCCTCTATCCCTACATCTTTCATTAAAGGTACTAAGGCAGATAGAATCTCTGCTACTCCGCCTCCAAATGAGGTAGCATTTATATGAACTACCTTTTTCCCTTTTAGAGGTAAAGCAAGTTTCTTAATGCTTTCAATTTCTTCCTTTCCTATAATATCGATATAATCGTTAAGTGATTTCCCCTCGGTTTCAACAATTTCTAACATATTTTCCCTCCTTTATTTTGAAATTTATTATTAGTTTGTCATTAACATCAGTTACCCGGTTAGCCAGTTACCCAGTTTACCAGTTAATGTAGCAACACGGCGTGCCGTGTTGAATCAAATAGGCACGATGCATCGTGCCCCTACATTATTGCGGGTTCGATGAATCAAGCCCCTACCTCTTAAGCACCATCCGCTAATAACATTCTGACTTCTGAATTCTGGCTCCTGACTTCTCTTTTCTTTACTATTCACTAACGACTATTCACTATTCACTATTTAAAAAACCAATCGGACATTTAGCACAATCCGGATTCTTGCTGGTACATATAGTCTTACCGAGCATCACAATCTGAGCGTGAAATTCATTAAATAATTCTACATCCCGGTCTAAATTCTGATTGAAAAATTCCTGTATTTGGTAGTATGTAGAATCTTTCGAAATTAATTTATGCCGGGAAAATATTCTTTTTGTATAAGCATCAACCACAAAAAATGGTTTCTTTCCGGCATACAATAATATGCTATCTGCTGTTTCAGGCCCAATTCCATTTACGTTCAATAATTTTTTTCTTAACTCTCTACCATCACCCGAAAACATTTTCTCAGCAGAACCCTCAAAGTCATTTACAAATAAATTTACAAAATTTTTTAATCTTTGTGCTTTAATATTATAATAACCGGAAGGTTTTACCAATTGAGCTAATTCTTCCTGGTTTATACGATAAAGTTTCCGGGGTTCTAACAAATTTTCTTTTTTTAAATTATTTATGGCTTTTTCCACATTACTCCAGGAAGTGTTTTGAGTAATAATCGCACCCACCATTATCTCAAAAGGAGTATCCCCTGGCCACCAGTTCAATGGTCCAAAATAATTATATAAACTGTTGTAAATTTTTAATAGAATATCCCTTTTTTGCATCTTTGCCTAATTATTCTTAAATTTACCAATTGCCCAATTTGCCGATTTACCAATTTACCGATTAATTTAGTCGTTAGTTCAAAATTCAGAACTTTTTTATATAGTATTGATGTTGGATTTATCCGACCCGAAACGGGT
>JAHJOY010000168.1 GCA_018819665.1 bacterium | reverse complement strand
GGGGACGGTTCTCTGTCACCTTATTAGCAAGTTGATGAAGGTTGAAAAGGTGACAGAGGACCGTCCCCTGTCATTTTTTATTCGTATCGGAGGGCGTCGACGGGATCCATTTTGGCGGCTTTCATAGCGGGGTATAGGCCGAAGAAAAGACCGATAATTAATGCAAAACCAAAAGCCAGTAAAACAGAGATAGGAGTAATTACTAAAGGCCACTTTCCGGCTTGCGCAATAGCATAAGCACCTAACCAACCGAAAGCAATACCAATCAGCCCTCCCATTCCGCTTAAACTCAAAGCTTCGATAAGAAACTGGCTCATAATATTCTTATTTTTTGCTCCTAAAGCCTTACGAATTCCTATCTCTCTGGTCCTCTCAGTTACCGATACCAGCATAATATTCATAATTCCAATCCCCCCTACCAGCAGGGATATAGCTGCAATTCCTCCCAGCATTAGACTTAGAGCGGCAGTAACTGAACTAATAGTATCTAAAATTTGGTCTTGACTAAATAGATTAAATTTTTCTTGTTCCTCATCATCCAGATATTTGGTTAAAAAATATTCTATTTCTCCCACTGCAGCTGAGGCTTCATCGCCAGAGTTTGCCTGAGCTATATAATAGGAAACAAATCGGGAATTAGACAGTTTTTTCATAAAGGTAGTAATAGGTATATAGGCCTGTTTATTAAGGTTGCCGGTTAATCCAGCTCCCTTTTCTTCCATCACTCCAATTACCGTAAAAAGATAATCTCTTCCCTGATAGGACAATTTAATTTTCTCTCCCAGGGGATTATTATTGCCAAATAGTTCTTCAGCTAATCCCGAGCCTAATACTATAATGTTTCGGCTAGTGGCAAGGTCACCTTCATTTATAAATTGCCCCAGAGCCAGATTATAATTATTTACCTCCTGATAATCAGCATCTGTTCCGATAATGGTAGTTTTCATATTAAAATTCCCTTTTATCAATAAACCCGAACCCTGGGAAATAGGGACTACTCTCTTTACCGAGGGACTTACTTTCTTGATATAATCAGCTAATTCCAAAGTGAATACATCAGCTGAACTTTTACTAACTTTGCCTCCCCATCCTTTACTGGTACCAGGAAAAATATTTATGACATTAGAGCCTAAATCAGAAATTTGAGCAGTAATCTGCTCTCGAGCTCCGGAACCAATGGAAACAATAGCGATTACCGCTCCGACTCCGATAATTATTCCCAGCATAGAAAGGAAGGTACGTAGTTTATTTGCTTTTAAACTATTGATCGCCAATTTTATAATTTCAAAAATCATGTTTTTACTTCATCCTTTTCTATTAAACCATCACGTAAATGAATAATCCTTCGGGCATGTCGTGCAACTTCTGCTTCATGAGTTACCATAATAATAGTATTTCCTTGTTGATGTAATTTATAAAAGATTTTCATAATCTCTTCTCCGGTTTTAGTATCCAAATTACCGGTTGGTTCATCAGCTAAAATAATTAATGGATCATTGACCAAAGCTCGGGCAATAGCAGCTCTTTGTTTTTCTCCGCCCGATATCTCATTAGGTTTATGTTTTACTCTGTCAGCTAAGCCCACACTCTCTAATGCTTGCATAGCTAACTTTCTTCTCTGTTTACTCTTTAGCCCTGCATAGATAAGTGGGATTTCCACATTATGCAAAATACTGGTTCGAGACAAGAGATTATATTGCTGAAAAACAAAACCAATCCTTTTATTGCGAATCTCGGCCAGTCTATCGTCATTCAGTTTGCTTACGTCTTTTCCTCCGATTATAAAATTTCCCTCTGTAGGTTGATCAAGACAACCGATAATATGCATCAAAGTAGATTTACCCGAACCGGAAGGACCCATAACGGCTACGAATTCTCCTTTATCAATATAAAAAGAGACTCCCCTTAAAGCCTCTACTTTCACTTTTCCCATCTGGTATATTTTTTTTACTTTTTTTATTTCTAACATTTAAATATCAACCTTATTTTCATTTTCTTCATTCTTATTTCTGTCTGCTTATCTAATTACTTTCTGCCGCCTCCGCCCATGCCTGGAATCATAGGCATACCGTGGCCATTAATGCCAGCAGCATTACTTCCGGAACCGACCTTAGCAAACTCATAAACATTTATTACTATCTCTTCACCTTCTGCCAATCCCTCTTCAATTGCAGTATAAACTCCATCGCTAAATCCGGCCTTTACCGGGGCAAACACTGGCATATTATCCACCACTTTAACTACCATCTGCTGCCCTTTTTGGTCAAGGAGTGCGCTAATAGGAACTAATAATTTGCCTTCCGCTCTACCAATAATAATTTCCACTAAAGCGGAAAAACCGGGCTTAAACTGCTTATCCGCCTTATCTAACTGCACTGTAACCGGGAGAGTAACTACTCCGTTTACATTTTGAGTGTAATTATGAATCTCCTCTACTCTCCCTGAAAATTCTCTCCCCGGGAAAGCATCCAGGATAATAATTACCTCCTGCCCTGCTTCTATCTCCAAACTATCAATCTCATTAACTGCAACTTCTATTTCATAGCTGCTGTCATCAATTATATAAGCCACTTCACTTCCTGAACCAATGTAATCACCCGGTTTAACATAAACATCAGTAATCAAACCGGAAAATGGGGCTTTAAGTGTGGTATCTTCTAAATTTTTCTTAGCGATTTGAAAATTTAGCTCTTGTTCATTTATTTCGCTTTCTGAACCACTAGTCTTAATTAATTCATAGGTATTTTTTGCTCTTAAATAATTTAATTCTTGCTGACTTTTCTCTAATCGCACCAATGCTTCTCCCTCTGTAACTCTCTTACCCCCGCCAATTAAAACTTCTTCAATTTCTCCGTTCAGACTAAAAGTGAGATTTTTTTCATCAGCCGGCTGCAGGTAACCACTGGTAGAAACCGTCTTTTTAAGATCTCCTCGCTCTACAGATGTAATCATCTGAGGAGTAATCTTGATCTTTTGTTCAGTCAATTCCTCTTCACTTGTTTTGTTTAAAAACCTGCTCCCGACAAAAAGAGCAATAATTACTAAAATAATAATTATTCCGACAATCAACCATTTCTTCTTCATCTTTTTTTCACTCCTTAACTTTAACCGCTATTTTCTGATTCCTAAAAAATGAGCTATACGTAATTTATTTATTAAAATCTCATCTTTAGCAGATTTAAGATTTATTTCTGATTCCTGCCACCCAAGCATCTTGTACTGAAATTCACTATCACTAATTGAACCCTGTTGAAGCTGTATTTGATAAGATTCCTCTTCTAATTTAGCTTTTTCCCGGGACATTAATTTTTCTTCCAAGTTTAAATTATTTATTTCCTGCTGATTAATTAAATCCTTCAACTCTAATTTTAACTCAGAGACTATCTGCAAATAATCATCTTTTAAATTTTCTAATTTCGCTTGATATCCTTCGTCTTCTATCTTTTGTTTCCCTCCGTCGAAGATATCGTAACTTAATTCAATCCCTAGTCCCCAACTATTATCCTGGCTGCTATAAGCGCCAAATAAATCAACCTGAGGTTTATTTTTAGCCAAATTCCATTCTGCTTCTTTTTGAGAGCTATCTTGATCCAGGAGAATATTTCTAATTCTATAATAGTTATCTACTGCTAACTCCATTAACTCTTCTTCTTTTAAATTAAATTCTAAAGAATCAGCCCATTTTATAATCTCTTCTAAAAAAGACGAATCCTCCACCAAAGACACTTCGGTTTCTTCCGGGAAATTTAGATTCAAATACCATCTGTTCTTTTGTTGAAGAAAAGTATTTTGAGCTTGCAAAAAATTTATCTCTGCTTTTTTCAAAACAATCTTTGCTTCTATTTCCTGTCTTTCTCCTGCTTCTCCAATCTCAATTTTTTTTAATATCTTGCTTAAATCATCTTGAGCATACTGAAAATTGGTTTTAGCTAAAGACAGTCTTTCCTGCAGGCGTAAAAGATTAAAATAAGATTCTAAAAATTCTATTTTTTTGTATTCTTGCTGCCAGGTTAGATTTTCCCTGACTTTAAGTAAGTTATTAGAAGCTAAATATTTTTCCTGTTCTGATTTGATGGGAAGTACGGGATAAAGGCTTTTAGTTGCACTGAAAGTGCTATCAGGTCCTTCCGAAAGCTTTTCCAGATCAAACAAGTCTCCCTCTTTTATGGAAATTTCCGATTGAAGGATTATTCCGTTAGGAAATAATTTTGTAGTTTTTAAACTGATTTTAGGTCCATTGCTGCTTTCGGAACTGGTATCTTCTCCATCAACACCATTTGAGTTATCGTCAGCTTGCTTATCGGAGCCGCCGGCAATAATCGGATTAGCACTAATATTGGTTTTAAAGCCATATTCAGTATCGATTAAATTTAAACTTCTTTCTATATTCTCAATACTGTTTTTTATTTCTTTAATTGAAGAATTATTTTCAATCCCCCAATTAAGGGCTTCTTCTAAAGAAATATCTTTGGCCTGGACATTCGCCCCGGTAAAGATAAAACTTGTGAATATTATTAAACATAAAATAAAAAATGAATTATTTTTTCTAATTTGGTTCATTCAATCTCTCCCTCTTGAATCTTCTGTCCTATTAATTTTTGTAAATTTAATTTAGTCATATAATAATTCAAGACAGCTGACTTTAAACTATACTCGGCTTGTAATAAACTTATTTCTGCTGACAAAAGATCATTTTTGGTTTTAAGACCTGCCCTTACCTGATCGATTATAATACTATTATTTTCTTGGGCCTGGCTCAGGTTTTGTTGGCTTAAATCTAAACTATTAATAGTCTGCTTGTAAGTATAGAACTGTTTTCTAATTGAATTAGTTAATTCTTTTTGAGTTTTATTAAAATTTAAATTAGCTAACTCTATATTATTCCTAAGCTTTCGCAAATCTAATTCCGGACTTGCGGTTACCTCAGCCCTTTCTAAATCAACTTTAGCCAATTCTATTTGCCTTTTCCGTAATTCCAAAATAAAACTATTTTCAACGGCCTTTTTTAGAGCTTCTTCTTCATCTATCTGCCATATCTCAGGGTAATCTACCTCGACTAAATTAAATTCTTCTTCCTCTTGATTATTTAATCCTAACTCTAATTTAAATTCTCCAAAAGATTGATGGTAGTCATCATTGGCTTTCTCTAAATTAAAGACAGCGTTATTGTATTTGTTTTCTTGCCGAAGAAGATCTAAACTTCCTTTGTGCCCGGCTTTAACCTGGGCTTTAACTTCCTCCAATAAATTTTTCTCTAATTCTGCTTCTTTTCTCTTAGCAGTAATATTTCTTTTAGCTTGATTTAATTGGAGATATTTTTGTACCACATCAATAATTACCTCATTCCTGGTCTGGTTATAATTATCCTTTGCCTGAAGCAGTCCTAAATCTCCCTGTAATTGTATGTAGCGCGATTCAGTGAGCAGGTTACTTGCCTTAGTCTTTTCATAATCTATTTGAGCATTTTCTAAATCTAAATTGGCTATCTTTAAATTTAAATTATTTTCTAAAGCTAAATTAATTGCCTGGCTAAGATTCATCTCTTTCGTTTCTGCAGCGAACAATCCACCGGAAATAACAAAAAATATAACCAGAAATAATATTGTACCTTTTACTATATTTTTAATCACAAAGCAACACACCTCTCCATTATATATTTTTAATTAAACTTAGAAATCCATCGCCGATGCCGGTGGTAATGTTCAATATAAATTCGTAGGACAGGTTCACCTGTCGAAGTAGGGGTCGGATTTATCCGACCCGTTTCCTTGTGGGTTCGATGAATCGAACCCCTGCAACAGAACAACCACGATGAAGCAAGGCTTCACAGGGTAGGCAAAAATAATATATCTTGCTTTAAAAGATGCCGTTTATGGT
>JAHJOY010000167.1 GCA_018819665.1 bacterium | reverse complement strand
TAGCACCACGGCGTGCCGTGGTGAAAAAGAAGACACGGCACGCCGTGTCTCTACAAAATTTTCTTATTGTAGAGGTGCTACATAAAAAATGTCATTGAGAGGAGTGAAACAGCCTGCCCCAGCGAAAGCAGGGGAAGCAATCTCAACTGAGTAATAAAAATAAAATATATTAAACTATCTAATTAAAAGGAAGATAAAAAATGGAGACTATAAGTCAAAGATGGGCTAAATTTGCCCTGGGATTAAATTATGAAAATATTCCTTCTGTAGCTTTAAAGGAAGCCAAACGATTTCTTTTAGATAGTGTGGGGTGTGCCTTTTCTGCGCTGAATAATAAAGATACTCAAGCAGCTTATAATTATATTAAGGATCTGGGGGGGAAAGAGCAGGCTACTATTATCGGATGGGGAACAAAGGCAAACTTGCCCCAAGCTACATTAATGAATTCTTTATTAATTAGAGCTTTAGATTATAATGACATCTACTGGGAACAGGATCCCTCTCATCCTTCAGATATTATTCCTGCTGTGCTTAGTACCGGAGAATTTATGAAGAAAAATGGGAAAGAGGTACTGGTTGGGATAATAATTGCCTATGAATTAGAGATGCGTTTATGTCTGGCTGCTTTTCCGGGAGTTCGGGAGATAGGCTGGCATCACGCTACTCTAACTCAATTGGTAAGTCCGGTAGCAGCTGGAAGAATGCTGGGTTTAAATGAGGAGGAGATAGTTGCTGCTATAGGGATCAGCGGTTCTTCTCATTTTACTTTAGGGGGAGTAGTAGCTGGTCATCTTACCAATATGAAAAACGCTGCAGACCCTTTCGCAGTGGAGGCAGGTGTACGGGCAGCCCTACTGGCCAGCAAGGGTTATACAGGTCCGGTAGAAGTATTTGAAGGTAAAGAGGGATTGTTTGAAGTAATGGATAAAGTAAAATGGGATAGAGATATTTTAACCAAAGGATTGGGAGATAAATTTCTGATTAATCAATGTGGTTATAAAGCTTTTCCCACTGAAGCTTTAACTCATCAGCCCATTACTGCTGCTTTAGAAGTTATGCAGGAAAATAGTATTGACCCAAAAGAAGTAAAAGAAGTTTTAGTAGAGACTACCACTCGGGGGGCAGATATTCTCTCTGATCCCAGTAAATATAAACCAACTACTAAAGAGACAGCTGACCATTCTCTCCCTTATTGTATAGCAGTTGCGGTAGCTAAAGGTAATGTCCTTCCTTCTGATTTTGAAGAAGATGCCCTTCGAGATCCTTTAGTCTGGTCATTGCTCGATAAAATTAAGGTAGTAGCCAATCCTGAAATTGATGCCCTCTTCCCCAAAGTAAAACGAGCTATTGTCACCATCAAAACTCCTCAAGGGGAGTTTAAAAAACAGGAAGATTTTGCTAAAGGTCAGCCAGAGCGACCTCTAAGTGACGAAGAAATTATTTCTAAATTTAAAGCTAACTCGGAGAAAAAGATTTCTTCTTCCAGAATGGAGGATATTATAAAAGCAACTAAGGAATTAGAGAATATCGACGAAATCGGAGAATATATGAAACTTTTAGTAAGTGATAAATAGATAAAATAGAAAGGAAATAATAACAATATGAGAGCAATAGTATTGGGTTGTGGTTTGGTAGGAGGATTAATTGCCAGAGATTTGGTAAAAGATAAAGATTTTCAAGTAACTGTAGCAGACATTGATGAGAAAAAATTGGATGAATTAACTAAAGAAACAGATATACGAGGAATAAAAGTGGATTTATCCAGTTCGGAAGGCATTAGAAAGATGGTTGCTGATCAAGATAT
Organism: bacterium; assembly: GCA_018819665.1. Classification (GTDB taxonomy): domain Bacteria; phylum Atribacterota; class Phoenicimicrobiia; order Phoenicimicrobiales; family Phoenicimicrobiaceae; genus Sediminicultor. Next base: position 10,129 of record JAHJOY010000167.1, on the reverse strand, counting down.
TGTAATTGGCGCTGTCCCAGGTTTTTTAGGATTTAATATGTTACGATCAGTTATTGAAGCCGGTAAGAACATAGTTGATATATCTTTTATGGTTGAAGATACTTTAAGTTTAGATGGACTTGCTAAAAGTAGAGGAGTAACTGCTGTGGTGGATATGGGAGTAGCTCCGGGTATGAGTCACATGATTGTAGGTTATGTCGATAGCTTGATGGATGAAACCAAAAGTGCCACTATTTTAGTAGGAGGTCTTCCGGTGATAAGGGAATGGCCTTATGAATATAAGATTGCCTGGTCTCCTAAAGATGTTATAGAAGAATATATAAGACCGGCAAGATTAATAGAAGGTGGAAAAATTGTAGAAAAACCCGCCCTTTCTGATTTGGAATTGGTTGATTTGCCCAAGATTGGAACTTTAGAGGCCTTTAATACCGATGGGCTTCGCAGCTTACTTTATACTATTAAAATTCCTTCTATGAAAGAGAAGACCTTGCGTTATCCGGGTTATGCCGAAAAGATGCGGATGTTAAGAGAAACTGGATTTTTCAGTGATACAACTATAGAAGTAGGAGGAGTAAAAATTAAACCTATAGATTTTACCTCCAAATTACTCTTTCCTAAGTGGGAATTAAAAGAGGGAGAAGAAGAATTAACAGTAATGAGAGTAATAGTTCAGGGCAAAAAAGATGAAAAAATTCTGCGTTATACTTACGACTTGATAGATTATTACGATAAAGAAGAGAAAGCTACTTCTATGTCTCGCGCTACCGGGTTTCCCTGTGCGATTATGGCCAGGTTGGTTGCTCAAGGAGAATTCAAATGCCCAGGAGTCTGTCCGCCAGAATATATAGGGAGAGAACACAAAGTATATCAAAAGGTAATGGAAGAGTTGGAAAAAAGAAATGTATTATATAAAGAAAATATAATTGAGGTGTAATTTAATTAATTGACAAATTGATCAATTGGATAATTGGCAAATTAATGAGGAGGTGGTAAATTAATCATTTAAAAATAAATACTATATTAAAAATCAATATTAACTTGCATTTAAAAAATGTGAGGTAGAGGCGCGGACAATAATAAGTAAAGATGAAAAAATTTAATTTATCTTGAAAGGTATTTCCGCCGAAGTAAAAGGATTATATAAAAAATCTTTTTACTGGGCTTACAGTGAACAACTGTAAGACTGTCATCAAATCTATTTCCGGATTTAGATGGAGCGCTGCCTTAAGGTAGAGTGCTTCATTTAAGTTTGAGGGAATAAAAGTCAGGCAATTAATGAAGACTCTATCATTAATTGCCTATTTTATTTGGTAGATTTTTTATTAATAAAGATCATTTTAAAAACTAATCAGATAACTGGATTGTATAGGAATTTACTTTTTTCGGTTCGATTCATCGAACCAGCAAGGAAAACGGGTCGGATAAATCCGACCCCTACTTTAAAAACAATACTTTATGCGGAAAAAGTTTTGAGTTTTGAAATAACAACTAACGACTATTCACTATCGACTAATTTAATAACTAAACAACTAAAAAAGGAGGAAGAAATATGAAGGCTTTAGTTTTTGGAGGTTCGGGAAAGATGGGCTCTGCGGTTGCCTGGGATTTAGCCAAAAATAGCAAAGTTGGAGAAGTAGGGATTATAGGAATTACCGGTAGGAGAGAGAATACACTGGAAAAGACTAAAAAATGGATAAATAGTGATAAGATAGTGCTCCATACTGTCGATGTTAATAATCGCAAAGAGACTATGAAATTAATGAAACAATATGATGTGGGCGCTATTACTTTACCTGATAGGAAATGTAGTTATAAAGTGGTGGATATGGCTATTGAGTCCGGGCTTAATATAGTAGACATTTTAGAAGAATATCATAGGAAACCGGATAAATATGAGGTTGAGGGTTTAGAAATTCCCAATGGGATGACCTTGGATGAATACGGAGAATCACTTCACCAAAAAGCAATAAAAAATGGAGTAACCTTTATTGATGGAATGGGTTTTGCCCCCGGTTTAACTAATATTACTTTGGGTGAAGGTATTAAGAAAATGGACCAGGCGGATTCAGCTATAGCCAGGTGTGGGGGTGTTCCGGCTAAAGAATTTGCTAAAAATCATCCATTGAAATATATGATCACCTGGGCTTTTGAACATGTTTTAAGAGAATATATGGTTAAAGTAGATGTAGTGAAGAACGGTAAAATTGTAGAAGCAAACGCAATGGATGATCTTGAAAATTTTCGATTTAACCAATTAGGAAAAGATGAGGAATTGGCCTGTGCTATTACTCCGGGAATGCCCAGTTTCCTTTATACCCGCCCACAACTTAAGGAATGTGCGGAAAAAACCATCCGTTGGCCGGGTCATTGGGAAGGAGCAGGAGTATTAAAAGAATGTGGCATGTTAGATTCTACCCCGATAGAATTTAAAGGAATAAAGATATCTCCTCGTGAAATTTTATCCCATATAATGACTCCCAAGCTTCAGTCCTTGGAAGGCGAAACTGATGTCTGTGTGATGTGGAATACAGTTACCGGGATAAAAGATGGCCAGAAGATGAGGATCGATTATTATATGTGGGAAGAGGCAGATACCGAGAATGGTATTTCTGCAATGGGGAGAGTTACCGCTTTCCCAGAAGCTATTGCCACAGTTATGTTAGGAAAAGGGGAGATAACCAAGAAAGGGATAGTAGCCCCCGAAGATGCCATAGAAGGAAAAATCTATGAAAACTTCTTGGAAGAGTTGAAGAGGAGAGAGATAAATATACTTGAGGTTTCTAGGAAGATATAATAAGATAATAGAAGATACTTTAATTGTATAGGAATTTCATTGTTCTGTAGGGGCTTGCCCTCGTGAAAACAACTATTCACTATCGATTAATTTAAAATTTAAATTAAAGGAGACACAATTATATGACCAAATTCATTTCCCTTAAAACCAGTTTACCCGGGCCAAAGTCTCAGGAAATAGCCAAAAGAAGAGAAAAATATATCGCCAAACCTATGGGCAGTTCCCTTTCTCCCTGTTATATTGCCCATGGCGAGGGAGCCTTGGTCACCGATGTAGATGGTAATCAGTTTATCGACCTTACCGGCGGTTGGGGATGTCTGGCCGTAGGGCATACCCATAAGAAAGTGGTAGCCGCAGTTAAAGACCAAGCAGAAAAATATTTACATACCGATTTTACTGCTGTTCCTTATGAATCTCTGGTAGAACTAGCCGAGAAACTGGTAAAGTTAGCTCCCGGGAATACTCCCAAGGCAGCCGCCTTTTTTAACTCCGGTGCAGAAGCAGTAGAAAATGCAGTAAAGATTGCCCGGGCACATACCAGAAGACCGGCTATCATCGTCTTTGAAAATGCCTTCCATGGCCGCACTCTTCTTACTATGACCATGACTCATAAGGCTATGCCCTATAAGTACCACTTCGGACCCTTTGCCCCTGAAATATACCGACTACCCTTCCCCAGTCCCTCTCATCCTATGGCTAATGAAGATTTTGAAAAGATACTTGTAAATACTGTAACCCCCGAGTCGGTAGCCGCTATAGTGATTGAACCTATCCAGGGAGAAGGAGGGTTTAATGTCCCCCAGGAGGGATTTTTAGAATACTTAAGAAAACTGACCGATAAATACGGTATGTTACTTGTAACCGATGAGATTCAGAGCGGTATAGGCCGAACCGGAAAGTTTTTTGCCATAGAAAACTGGGATATAGAACCGGATATAATCTGTCTGGCTAAATCTTTAGCTGCTGGTCTACCTCTTTCGGCAGTAATTGCTAAAAAAGAGATCACCGATTCTCTCCCCGGAGGATGTATTGGCGGTACTTATGTGGGTAATCCGGTAGCCTGTAGAGCAGCCCTGGAAGTGATAAAGATTATTAAAGAAGAAAATCTATTAGGCAGGGCAGTGAAAATAGGGGAAAAGTTGAAAGAGCGTTTCCTTGAAATGAAAGATAAATATTCTTTAGTAGGAGATGTCCATGGAATAGGAGCGATGATGGCTATAGAATTGGTAAAAGACCGAAAGACCAAGGAACCGGCTACCCAGGAAACAGCCCAGATTGTTCAGGAATGCATAAAGAATGGAGTATTTATTGCCACTGCCGGAATCAATAAAAACCTTCTTAGGATGTTAGTCTCTTTAGAGATTACTGATGAACAGTTAGATGAAGCATTAGATGTGTTAGAGAGGGCAATGGGTAAAGTTTAATAAAAATTTAAAAAAAATAAATAAAAAAAGAGGAATTTGAAAAGTTTTGTCGAATAGAATAATATTATAGGAGGGATTTTTTTGTGAGTAAAATTAAAGTCATCATAATGGGAGCTGCTGGAAGAGATTTTCATAATTTTAATGTATACTTTAGAAATAATCAAAATTATGAGGTGGTTGCCTTTACAGCTACTCAAATACCTGATATTGCAGGTAGAAAATATCCTGTTGAACTTTCTGGTTCTTTATACCCTGAAGGCATACCTATATATCCAGAAGAAGAATTGCCTGATTTAATTAAAAAAAACCAAATAGATCAGGTAATTTTAGCTTATAGCGATCTTCCTCATCAGTATGTTATGGATAAGGCCTCAATAGTATTAGCTAATGGGTCAGATTTCAGGTTAATGGGGCCTAAAAGTACTATGTTAAAATCTAAACTTCCTGTGGTATCTATTTGCGCAGTTAGGACTGGTTGTGGCAAGAGTCAAACCACTCGCAAAGTAACGGATATATTGAAAAAGAAAGGATATAAAATAGCTGTAATAAGGCATCCTATGCCCTATGGTGATCTTAAAAAACAGATCTGGCAAAGATATGAGACTTATGCTGATTTAGACCGTTATAATTGTACTATTGAAGAGAGAGAAGAATATGAACCTCATCTCGATAGAGGTAATATTCTTTACGCCGGAGTAGATTATCAGGAGATACTAAGAAGAGCTGAGGAAGATGTAGATATAATTGTCTGGGATGGAGGAAATAACGACCTGCCTTTTTATAAACCGGATTTACATATTGTAGTTACTGATCCTCATCGAGCCGGTCATGAAATGACTTATTATCCCGGAGAGGCTAACCTCAGGATGGCGGATGTGGTAGTGATGAACAAAATAGATACTGCTGATTTAGATAAGATTAATCTACTAAGAGAAAATATTCACCAGCTTGCACCCAACGCTATTTTAATCGAGGCCGCTTCTCCACTTACAGTGGATCATTCCGAACTTATCAGAGGTAAAAAGGTGCTGGTAGTTGAAGATGGTCCTACTTTGACCCATGGTGAAATGAAATATGGCGCAGGGGTGGTAGCTGCTCAAAAATATGGGGCAAAAGAGATTATAGATCCCCGTCCTTATGCCATTGGCACCATTAAAGATACTTATACAAAATATCCCGGGATAGGGACACTGTTACCGGCAATGGGATATGGTAAAAAACAGATTCAGGAACTGGAAGATACTATAAATGCTGTTGATTGTGATATAGTAATTATTGGTACTCCTATTGATTTATCCCGAATTATTAAGATTAACAAGAAATCGATCAGAGTAAAATATGAACTTCAAGAGATTGGCAAGCCAAATTTAGACGAAGCCTTGAACCAAAAAATTAAAGATAGGGGGTGATATAGAAGGGTTAAAAATACTCAACAGATCAGCTGTAATTAAGTTTTGGAAAAATTTTATTTTTTAAATTAAGGAGGGTGAATTAAAAAATGTATCACTGGAACAAGTATAAGGGTTTATTATTATTGACTTTGATGATATTTATGTTCTTTATATTATCCGGAATGGCTTTGGCTGCTGAAGAAGAAGCAGAAAAAAGTTACGGATTTTTATCTCTATTACCACCATTGGTAGCTATTGTTCTTTGTTTTTTAACTAAACAAGTTTTAGCTTCTCTTTTTATCGGTATATGGGTAGGCGCTACCATTCTGACAGGTTGGAATCCCATAGGTGGTGTTACTAAAACCTTAGGTTATATTGTAGAGAATGCAGCTGATAGTTGGAATGCTACCATCTTACTATTTGACTTCGTAATCGGTGGGCTTATCGGTTTAATCTATCTTTCTGGCGGTGCTCAAGCCTTTGTTAAAAGTATAACTGATAAAGTAAAGAGTGCTCGTGGCGGGCAATTTACCGCTTGGCTATTTGGATTAATAATTTTCTTTGATGATTATGCTAATACTGCAATAGTAGGTAATGCCTTTATGCCAGTAACCGATAAATTGGGGATTTCCCGAGAAAAATTTTCTTATATTGTTGATTCAACAGCTGCACCGGTAGCTTCTTTAGCTCTAATTTCTACCTGGGTTGGGTATGAAGTTGGGCTTATTGGTGATGCTATAGAAGGCACTTCAGTATCTTTAACTCCTTACACTATCTTTTTACAATCAATACCTTATCGATTCTACAGTATTTTTGCTATTATATTAGTCCTGGCTATTGCCTTATCTCAAAGAGATTATGGACCTATGTTAAAAGCTGAACATCGAGTAAGAACTACCGGCAAAGTCTTTGCTGATGGAGCAACTCCGCTTTCTGGCGGAAGCAAATTAAAAGTACTAGAAAATGTACCCCAAAAAACTGTAAATATGGTTGTCCCCCTTATAGTCCTGGTAGTAGTTAGTATATTTGGAATGTGGTGGACTGGGGGCGGTACTTCTGCTGAGTCATTTACCGCCGCAATTTCTGATGCTGATGCTATGACTGCTCTTTTATGGGGAGCCGCATTTGCTGTAATCGTAGCCATATTAATGTACAAAGCTCAAGGGATTGGAACCTTAGCTGATATGATGGATGCCTTTATAGATGGAGCTAAGATGATGGTTCTGGCTAACTTAATCTTAATCTCAGCCTGGTCGATAGGTAGTGTTTGTGATGGTATCGGAACTGCTCCTTATGTGGTAAACGCTGCCAAAGGGGTTATTTCCCCGGTTTTACTACCTATGATTATGTTTATAATTTGTAACATTATATCTTTTTCTACCGGTACTTCCTGGGGGACTATGGCTATAGCCATGCCTATTGCTGTTCCTTTGGCCTTAGCTTTGGGTGTACCTTTGCCTTTGGGCATATCTGCCGTATTAACCGGTTCGGTTATGGGAGACCATTGTTCACCACTTTCTGATACTACTATTATGTCTTCGATGTTCTCTGGTTCTGACCATATGGATCACGTTAAGACCCAGATACCTTATGCTCTCACTGCTGCCGGAGTCGCTGCATTAGGTTACATCCTGGCCGGAACTGGTATGTCAGTAGGTTTAGTATTGCCTTTAGGATTAATATTAGTGGTAATTCTACTTTACCTATTTTCATCAATATCCGCAAAATCAGCTGGAATTTCCTTCCCTCTGCCTGAACTTAAGGTGAAGAAAGCAGAAGAAGTTTAAAGCATTTTTAGTTTTGTAATGAATAATTCAAAATGAGGCCATCTTGTCTTGGTTTTAAAAAAGATAAGGTGGCTTCATTTAGTGTTATGTGGTAAAATTTAATGAAAACAATTATTAAATTAATATTTTTACAGTTTTATGAATAGACATAGCTTAAATGAAAGCAATATTTTAAAAGTATATTTCGAAACTTATAATTTTGATATGAATTAGCGAAGGAGAAAGAATCAATGTTTAAAGGAAGCAAAGAAAATCAAAAATTATTAACATCTTTTGAATTTGAGCCGGGAAAAGTAGAAAAAGGTTATACTGATAGGCGTTTATATATTAACCTTTCAGAAAATAAGATTGAAGAAAAACCCATCGACCTTCAGGTGAAGGAAACCTTTACCGGAGGTCGAGGTTATGGTATATGGTATTTGTGGGATGCTGTTTCCTCAAAGACAAAATGGAATGACCCTGAAAACGAAATAATCTTCTGCACCGGGCCTATTTGCGGGGTTACTCAATATTCCGGTACCGGCAAGACCCACGTAGTAACTCTTTCACCGGAGACCGGGACAGTTAACGATAATAATGTAGGAGGGTATCTTGCTCCTTTTTTAAAATTTTCCGGTTGGGACCTTTTAGAAATTCAAGGCAAAGCCAAAGAAGATGTGATTATTTTTATTGATGGAAATAAGGGAAAAGTTATTATTGAAGAAGTTCCGGGAATTAATTCAGATACTTATTTTCTTATAGAAAAACTGACTGAAAGATATGCTGATGATGAAAAAGATAAAAGAAATCTTAGCATTGTTTCTTCCGGAAGAGGTGCAGAAAATACCAATTTAGGAATTTTAAATGTTAGCTGGTATGATGTGCGCCGCAGGAAAGTTCGGATTAAACAAGCGGGGCGCGGAGGAACAGGAAGTGTCTTTCGGGATAAGAAAATCTTGGCAATTGTTACTAAATATGCCGGGGTAAATGCGAGCTCTAATAATGCAGCTTATCCTGAACTTATTACCAGGGCCGGGCAAAGATTGACTAAAGAAATATTGAGATTAGATCATGTTCAAAATGGAATGCGAGAGATAGGGACGGTTAACTTATTAGACCATATGCAGAATTATAATTGCCTGCCGGTCCATAATTTTAAATTTGGTTCACATCCGGATGCTTTTAAAATAAATGCTAAAATATGGCATCAGCGTATGACCCAGAATCAGGCCGGCGATTCCTGTTGGGTAGGTTGTGCCATGCGTTGTTCCCATGCAGTAGATGGGTTTGAATTGACCACCGGACCTTTAAAAGGGAAAAAAGTCCTGGTGGATGGACCGGAGTATGAAACTACTGCCGGATTTGGAGGAAATTGCGGATGTTTCGACCCTGATTTTATCTTAGAAGCCAATTTTTATTGTGATAATTACGGCATGGATACTATCGGAGTCAGTACCACTATGGCTTTCCTTATGGAGTGTTACGAAAACAATATTATCAATAAAGAAATTACTGAGGGGTTAGAGCTTAATTTTGGAAATGCGAAAGCAGCTTTAGAATTAATTCACCAGATGGCAGAAGGGAAAGGGTTTGGTAAAGTTGCCGGGTTAGGCATCAGACAGATAAAGAAAGTATTAGTAGAAAAATATGGTGCCGATGCAAAATTTTTACAAGATATAGGTATGGAATGTAAAGGGATGGAATTTTCCGAATATGTAACTAAAGAATCTTTGGCCCAGCAGGGAGGATATGGAATTGCCAACAAAGGACCACAACATGATGAGTCCTGGCTTATCTTTATGGATCAGGTAAACAATCAGATTCCTACTTTTAAAGACAAGGCCGAAGCACTCCATTATTTCCCTTTGTTCCGAACCTGGTTTTCTATTGTCGGTCTTTGTAAATTACCCTGGAATGATATTGAACCGGAAGATAACAAACAGAAATATCACGGAATGGAAGCAGCAAGAGTTCCCGAACATGTAGAAAATTATTGTTGGCTTTTTGAAGGAGTTACTGGCAAACGCCTTACTCCCGAAGAATTAATTTTACAATCAGAAAGAGTTCATAACCTCCAGAGATTATTTAATTTAAGGATGGGTTTTGGCACTCGTAAACATGATAAAGTTCCATATCGGGCTGTTGGACCGGTAACAGCCGAAGAATACGAATCGCGAAAGGAGCTTTATGACCAACAACTTCAAGAGGTAATTAAATTTGATATTGAAGGTAAAACCACCGAAGAAAGGATGAAAGCTCTGAGAGCTTATAGAGAAGAACAATATCAAAAGCTTTGTGATGCAGTTTATAAGCGAAGAGGATGGGATGCTAATGGTGTGCCCACTTTAGAAAATATTAAAAAATTAAAGATAGATTTTCCAGAAGTGGTAGAGTTGGTGAAAAAATATAAGTCATGATTAAAGTAAATGGAAGAGATATGGAATGGGAAGAAAATTTAACCGTTGAGCTTTTGTTGAAAAAGTGTAAATATACTTTCCCTTTAATAATGGTAAAGATTAACGGTAAATTTATTCCCAAGGAAAAATATAAAGATACTTTAATTATGGATAATGATGATGTTCAGGTAATCCATTCAATAGCAGGTGGATAATAAGAATTTTTAGTACAATTGATTTTTTAATTTAGCTTGTTTATATGATTAAAAGCAGGAGGTCTTAACCTTCTGCTTTTTCTTTTATCTTGCCTCTTGCAATTTTCATAAAGCTATGGTATTATTTAATAAAGTTAGGGATG
>JAHJOY010000166.1 GCA_018819665.1 bacterium | reverse complement strand
CAGTGATTTCTAATATTATTAGAAACTCTTCCTTTTATTACTGGCGAGTGGTAAATAAGGATATTAGCCTCCTTTTCAGTACGGGAGAATTCTTCAAAGGGTTCAAATTCTTTATATCGATATTGAGAAATACATTCATAAAGTAGTGGGGTAGATTCGCCCAAAATAAGCTTCCCAACATCAAGATTTAATTCAATTGAAGCTCTTTCAATTTCAGGATACTCCTTCGTTTCTAATACTACTTCAGTTTCAAGAGTTGTTTCGGTATCCGGAACCGTTTCGATTTCTGGGGTTATTTCAGTTTCTAAAGCTGTTTCAGTTTCAGGAACTTTTTCAACTTCCATAACTATTTCGCGGCTTAGAGTTTTTACTTCCCTTACCATTTCTCCTTCAAAACTAATTCCCATATAACTTGCTCCCGCTCCTGCAATAATTCCCAGAAATATAATTAGTGGTCCCATAAAGGAAAGACTCTTTCCTCTGAAGATTAAAGATAAACCTAAACTTATTACGAGTAGGGGCCAGAGTTTGAATAAATTTAACCATACAGACCAATCTAATATTTCCAAAGTATTTGCCAAGAGGATTGTTCCTATAAGTAAAAAAGTGAGTCCCTTAATTATTTTATTTGCTTTCATTTTTTTCACCTCGATTTATTTTAATAGTCGTTAGTGTTAAATGCAGGTTTTTAGTTTATAGTTTTTTGTTTTTAGATAAAAAAATTAGTTTTCAGTTATTAGTATATAGCTAAAAACTTAAAGCGAAAAGCGCAAAACTATAATTCAAAACTTAAAACTTTTTTGTATGGTTTTGATGTAGGGGTCGGATTTATCCGACCCGGGTTTTGCGGGTTTGATGAATCAAACCCCTACATATTACTTGTTACTAATTACAAATTATTTATTACTGTATTTCTATATTTCTATCCGCTATACGCTAACGCTATCCGCTATTATACGATATACGATATACGATATACGATATACGATCTTATTCCTTTTTAGTAAGATTAGACCAGGCATTAGCAATTAAAAGGTCTATTAACCTTTGTTGATCAGATAAATATTCAGGATTTAGACTTAAGGCAATTTCTCCTTCTCTTACAGCATTTTCGTAATCTTGACTACGGTAGTAAGATAAGCCTAATTTATAATGTGCCTCTGAGAGGATATAATTTGAATCTGCTAACTGAAGAGCCAGTTCATAGTTTTGATAAGCCTTTTGGAGTTCTCCCGCATTATAATTCATATCGCCTATTTCAATAAAGGCTTGGGCAAAATTATCAAAAGTAAAATCTTCGATGTATAGCGGGTAAAATTTTTGGGATAATACTTTTTCCATTATGGCCTGTTCGTATTCTTTGCCTTTTAGATTAATAAGTCCTAATCGATAATATGCTATAGCTATTGATTTTTTATCTTCAGTAAATTGAGTAGCTTTATTATAGGCAAATACAGCTTGATCAATATTTCCCACACTACTATAGTAATCACCCAAATTTAAGCAACAAGCAGCACTTTCTTGGTAAGCTAAAAAATTATCCAGGATATAAGGGCTGGGTTTAAGTTTACCCAATTTTATATATGTCTCTGTTGCTTTAATAAATTGGTCATTATCCTGATAGAGCTGGGCTAATTCGGAAATAAGCTTGTCATTTTGAGGAATAAGTTCAGTAACTTTTTCGTATTCTTTTATTGCCAAATCATACTCGAGCGTATCTTTATATATCATTCCCTTTACAAAATAGGCAAAGGCATTATTAGGGTCCTCGATAATAATCTGAGATAGATTGGTAAGAGCTGATTCTCTTTCTCCCATTTTGTACAAAGCATAACTCTGATTTATCCTGGCCAATATATTTGTTTCATCTAAACCCAAAGCTTTTTCGTATTCTTTTTCCGCAGGTTCATATAGGTCTAACGAACAATAAAAATTTCCCATATTGATGAAAGCGAAGATATCAGGTTTCATGGTTTTTCCTTCTATAATTTCTTGCAATAATTTTTCTGTTTCACTGCTGGCAAAGACAGTGGTAGTAAAAAGGGCTAATAAAATTATTAAAAAGATTACAAAACTTAATTTCAAATTTTCTCTATACATATCTACCATCCTTTCTTTTTTTAGTATTTTATAATTTTACGGATAAAATCGAAGAAATTTACCAAAAGAATTTACACTTAATACTTATATATTCAACATTATTTTCAAAAATCCT
>JAHJOY010000015.1 GCA_018819665.1 bacterium | reverse complement strand
ATTTAACTTTTAAATTAATCAATTTACCAATTCTCAATCCAATAGTTACCCAGTCTAGTCCACCTACACCCTAACCCTCATCAGACTACCAGGCAAAAAAATGCATAAAGGATTTGTTTATCATCTTTTTCTATTTTACTACAGTAAAATTGATCTCTCCCCAAAGGCCCTTTTTATTATCTTTTATTATTACTACACCCTTCACACCTTTTATCTTTTGGGCGTAGATTAAGCCTTCATTTATATCTTCCATAATTTTTATCCTATTACCTACTGCCGTAGCGGCAGCATCAGCAAGCAAAACGGAATCAGAAATTACAGTAACCGCATCCGCCTTTCCAAAACTTAAAGAAGGACCCACCATGCCAGAAGATGTGCAAATCCCTATATAATTCTCTTTTGCCTCTATCTTTAAAATAATTCTCTGGCTAAAAGGAGAACTCCCTGCAAATATACTCACTTTTCTCACTTTATTACTCTTAATAAAAATATCCCCGCCATTTTCCACTATTACTTCAGAAGAATAATTTAAAAGTTCTTTCCCTACGAATTCAGCTATTGCTCCTGCCACTGCAGCCATAGGTCCAACTCCACACAATGCTGTTGTGTGAATCATAGAATTGATTATCTCGGGAGCCTTTTTATCCTGGGAATAGGGCAAAAGAGTGCTTTTAAATAAGGGGTGGCTATCGATATAATTCTCTATCTGTCCTCTAAAGTTTAAAACCATCTGTCGTGCATAGAAACTTAATTCTTGATTTGTCCTTATAAATAGATCGCTTTCTTCTTCCTTTATTTGAAAAGAAATTAAATCCTTTCCTTCAATTAAATTTCGATATTTCCTTTCTTTATATTCTATTTTATTAGTTTGAGTAAAAATCATTGCTTTTCTTCTCGCTTACTTTAATTCTTTTTAAAAAGTGACTTTAATTGCCTGTAAAGGACAAGCCTCTACACAATTACCACAAACAATACACTTTTCGTAATCAAACTTTAACTTAAAAGTTTCTTTGTTTAAAGATAATACACCGGTCGGACAAATAGAGATACAAGCCCCACAATCAATACATTTCTTCTCATCCCATATTACCTCTTGCTCTAATAGTTCAATCCTTACACCTATCTGCCTGACAAAGTTCAAGCCTTCTTTTATCTGCTCATCCTCTCCTTTGAGTTCTAAAACTAATTTCCCCCCTAAACTTGGTTTAAATTTTGCCTGCAAAATATTTACCCACAAGTCATAATCTTTTATCAGCTGATAGGTTACGGGTCTCTCAACATTTTGAGGAGAAAATGTAAAAATTACTTTCTTGCTTAACATTTAAATCATTCCTTCACTTATAAATTAGTCGAATATGGATAGTCGTCAGTTCAAAACTCAAAACTTTTTTCGTACAAAGTATTGCTTTCAATGAATTTCTAATAAAGGCCTAAATTTTCTTCCTTTAGGAAATTTTTGAATTGGCTCTTGCAATAAAAACTTTCCTCTTAGTATTTCTTCTTTTAATTTTTGGGCAATTTCTCGGGCTTTCGCATAACTGGAAAGGGAAGAGGTAGGGACATCTTCCCCCTGAATAGTAATTTTCCCCTCTCTTAATTGTTTATAATTTACCAAACCCAAAGAAGGTTTATTTAAACGAGGAAAACTATAGTCAATTATCTCAGTCCATATATCTTCATCTTTTACAGCCACATTTTTCATTATTTCACTATTTAAAATGGGAATTGGTATTCCTATACCTACCACCAAAGTCACTCCATACCCTTTAAAAGTTGCCGCACGAATATAATCTGTGCTCATCTCTTTTAAATCTCCAACTACTGCTAAAGTTCCTCCTTTATAGATGGCTTTACCTTCTTCGTCTTTTAGTATTTGAGGATAAAATTGTGTTCCTTCCCAAGCTATATAACCTTGTGCCCCACCTAAAAATATTCGAGTACCTATGCCAATAGTTATAAATTCAGGGTCATTAAGCAAGGGGCTCAATTGACCGCTGGTACAATAATTTGCATTTCCCATATTAGGAAGCAAGATT
>JAHJOY010000165.1 GCA_018819665.1 bacterium | reverse complement strand
CCGCTTCTCGAATAAAATGCTACTAATATTTTCATTAAAAACCTCTAATTCGTCACTCCTGTAATTTTGAGAAATTTTTTAGATATTTTAGAAACTACCCCAACTTGTTTAAAAAATTTCTAATTATCTTTACCTTGCTGCATCAGATTTTGCATCATCGCCTGCATATTTGGACCTGATACTTCTACTTTATTCACATCAAACAGGTCATCAGACAATCCCTTATTTATCTCTAAAGATTTAGTTAGAACGGTCATCGACTGTACTTCATTTATAAACACTTCAATCTTATAAGGCAATTCCCAACTGCCTTTGGCTTTTCTGAAATCGGAAAATGTAGTACGAACCTTATTTCCATCACTGCTATCCCCTTCAGCTTGTACTAAAAATAATCTATCTTTATCCACCCATATTCTTTTATAGGGAGATTCTCTCTCTATCTCTAATTCCAGGAGATAACATTCTCTGCCTCCAATCTTCTCTATCCCTACATACTTCGTTTTATCGGAAATAAATTTCCACCAATTCATCCCCGTTTGATAATGCATTTGCTCCTCTGCTTGTACATCAGTAAGTTTTTTCTTTCCGACAAAGGGTGATATCATCCAGGTATCCTGGCCATCGAAAATAACAACCACCAGCATGCTGCCCATTCCTGCTGGCATGCCGGCAGATTCAGGAAATTGTATTAAAGTCTCTGATCTGGATTTTTCTCCTTTAAGAAATAACTTCATCTCAGAAAGCATTTCTCCTTCAGGCGTATATATCTTTGCATCGAAAACCATAGCTATGTCCTTAAAATCCTGATTAAAGTTTTTATAATTACTCTCCGCCTGTCTAAGTATGTCTGATAAATTCTGAGAAAAACCCTGACCTACCACTAAAAATAAGATTACACTTACCACTAATAAAATAACCGGCCATTTAACTTTATTCCTTTTCATCTTTAATTTTTCCTCCTTTTATCTTAATAACTATTTTACTAATCATTCTACTAAAACTCAAATAATTCCGTTCCGTTTATTATATCCTCGCCAATAATGACTGAAACCCCATCCCAGATTTACCGAAGGAAGATGATCTAATTTAGAACCCCAATTTTTAACTATGGCTCGGGCTCGGATAAAATATTCATTAATCTGTTTTTGATTTAATGTGCTTAAACTGTTCTCGATAGAAGAAATTATTTCTTCCTCATAATTAATTATTAAAGGCTGGATTTCAACTTGTGCAGAATTAAAATTTAGTAAAGCCTTTCGATGAAAACGCTCACTCTCCCACCAATAAGATTTTGAATTATAATTTTCGCTTCCCTCGTTATACTCACCAGGAACAGTGGTATCAGGAGAAAAGACGGGGAAAAAGGGACTTATACAGGGATTGGAAGCTCCGGTGGTATAAAAGAATTGCCCGCCCTCACCAGTTTTTGCAACCAGAGAACAGACTGTTTGAGTTCGGCGAAATAATTTGTCTGCTGCGTGCAGGCATAAGGTTGCACCAGGTCCTCGGTTAGGAGTCCACTGGGAATTTTCCCCATGATCTCGTAAAATATTTATAAAATCTCTGGTAGTCAACCTCTTCTTCCTCTGTGAAAGCAAAGCTCGGGAACGCTTCTCCCGTTCTGCACCCTTAGCAGCCCAGGTCATAAATTTAGCAGAATAACATTTTCGAAAATTAAAATCTTCTCTTTTTTTGCAGTAACCTTTTTTAATTGCATTATCTATCAATCCTTCAGAGCAAGAATCGTAATCTTTCTGTAAAGATATTATATTAGATATACTCCAAACATCCTTAATTTTCTTCCAGGCCCACCAAGTTTTCACTGTCTCCAATACATAGGCCTCTTTCTTGTCGGTAATTAAAAAACTATTCATATACTTTAATTTAAATCGATAACCGCAATTACCTCCCTGTCCATGCTTTTCCAACAATTCAATTATAACCTCTAAGGCTTGTTTGGCAGTTTGGCTTCTTTTGAGGGCTAAGCGAACTAAATCCATACCGGTTAGACCTATTTTATCCGGCTTTTCTCTGGTGAATATTGCTTCATTACCAATAACCACTCCATATTCATTGGTTCCCATCTCTGCACCAAACATCCAAAAAGGTTGGCAGAGTAATACTCGAGCTGTTTCTGGAACTTGGGGAATAGTCAAATAGGCACATTGAACGGTTTCGTTTAAATCATGCTTTTCGCGGGGGACTATAAGGATATTTTGGGCCTCATCAGGTTCTCGATCACTATTTTTCCCAAAAAGGGTAAACCCTTCTTCGGTAGCAGAACCTAAAGCTACTATAGTATCGCACATAATTACACTCCCTTTCT
>JAHJOY010000164.1 GCA_018819665.1 bacterium | reverse complement strand
TAAACGAATTGGCCAATCAGGGTCATTGTTATGGGGTTGTTACTGAAATAATTAAGTACGGAAGTGAATTATTAGAGGTTGAAGAATCATTAGTTGAAAAAGCTTTAAGTATTTTAAGAAATAACCGCGAGATTATAGTAGAAGAAGATAGAGTATGGTTACCTCTTTATTATTTTGCCGAATTAGGGGTGAGTAAAAAATTAATTGAATTATTAAAGTTTCCTCAACAGCTGATCAATATAGATGTGCAAAAGAAGATAAAATATTTGGAAAAAAAGTACTGTTTTTCTTTTGCTGAAGAACAAAAAGATGCCATCAATAAAGTTCTTTTGAATCGGGTATTAGTGTTAACCGGTGGTCCGGGAACGGGTAAAACTACTACTACTTTGGGCTTAATTGAACTTTTTGAGGAACTAAAGTTAAAAATAGTCTTGGCAGCACCTACAGGTAGAGCGGCGAAAAAAATAAGTGAGACTACCGGCAGAAAGGCTAAAACTATTCATAGGTTATTAGAGTACAGTCCCAAGAAAGGAACTTTTACTAAAAATTCTGAAAACCCCATTAAAACTGATGTAATAATTTTGGACGAGGTTTCTATGATAGATATTCTATTAATGAACAGTCTTTTAAAAGCGGTTTCTCCCGGAACCACTTTAATTTTAATTGGTGATGTGGATCAGCTGCCTTCTGTGGGTCCGGGGAATATCTTAAAAGATATTATCGATTCTGAAACTATTCCGGTGGTGAGATTAACCAGGATATTTAGACAGGACCAAAGGAGCTTGATCATTGTAAATGCACATCGAGTTAATGAGGGGAAATATCCAGTTATTAAAGGAGAGAGAGAAAGAGATTTTTATTTTATAGAAGAAGAAGACCCCCAGGTTGCTGCTCAAGAAATAATTAACTTATGCACTGTCCGCCTCCCCTCAAAATATAAAATAGACCCGGTAGATGACATCCAGGTCCTTTCTCCTATGTATAAAGGGGAAGTGGGTGCAGATAATTTAAATTACAGTCTGAGAGAGGCATTAAATTCTAAAGGGAAACAGATTAAATATGGAAATCATTCTTTTAGGGTGAATGATAAGGTCATGCAAATTAAAAATAATTATGATAAAGAGGTCTTTAATGGGGACATAGGGAGGGTTAAAAATATAGATGCCGAGGAGCAAATTTTAGAGGTAAATTTTTACGGTAAAAAAGTTTGTTATGATTTTTCTGAATTAAGTGAGTTGGTATTAGCCTATGCTATTACTGTTCATAAAAGTCAGGGGAGTGAATATCGAATAGTTGTTATCCCGGTAATGACTCAACATTATTTGCTCCTTCAAAGAAATTTATTATATACTGGAATTACTCGGGCAAAAGAAATGGTGATATTAGTCGGGACCAAAAAGGCCTTATGGATTGCCATCAAAAATAATAAAACATTTCATAGAAACACTTCACTGAAAGAAAGATTAAAAAATAAGTAAAAAACGATAAAGAGTTAGACAAGGAGAAAAAAATATGGTAAATGAAGAAATTATGAAATCATTAGCTATTAAGACCGAATCAAAGATTGTTCTTTTGGTTACTGATGGGATTGGTGATTTACCTTCAGAGAATAATAAAACAGTATTGGAAAAGGCTTTTATTCCTAATCTGAATAAATTAGCTTCTAAATCTGCCTGTGGGTTAACCGATCCAATATCTTGTGGCATTACACCGGGGAGCGGCCCTGCCCATCTTTCTCTGTTTGGTTATGACCCGATTAAGTATCAGATTGGAAGAGGGGTTTTAGAAGCCTTAGGTATAGGGATGGAACTTACCTCTCGTGATTTAGCCTGTCGGGGGAATTTCGCTACTCTAAACAAAGAAGGAATAATAACTGACCGTCGGGCAGGAAGAATAGCTACAGAATTAAATGTAAAACTGTGCACGCTTCTGCAAGATAAAATTAATCAGATAGGAGACGTTGAAATAATAATTAAGCCGGGCAAAGAACATCGTTTTGTGGTAGTATTTAGAGGAGATGGATTAGAGGACGCTCTTTCTGATGCCGACCCCCAAAAAGTGGGAGAAAAAATAAAATTTGCTGAACCTTTGGATTCCAAAGCAAAAAAATCTGTGGAAACAGTAAATGAATTTATGAAACAAGCAACTGAAGTACTAAAAGAACATCATCCTGCCAATACAGTATTATTGAGAGGATTTGCCAAACACCCCGGTCTGCCAACTATGAAGGAGCTATTTAAATTGACCCCGGCAGCTATAGCAACCTACCCTATGTATAAAGGATTAGCTAAATTGGTGGGTATGGATATATTGGAAACAGGAGAATCGTTAAGCGATGAATTTAAAACCCTGCAAGATAATTTTAGTAGATATGATTTCTTTTATCTTCATATAAAGAAGACCGATAGTTACGGAGAAGACGGAAATTTTGAGCAAAAGATTAAAGTAATTGAAGAGGTAGATAAATATATTCCTGAGGTGCTGGCCTTAAAACCGGATGTCCTGGTGGTTACCGGTGACCATTCTACGCCTGCTTTAATGAAGGGGCATAGCTGGCACCCTAATCCCTTTGTGTTATTTTCTAAATATATCAGGGTAGATGAAGCGGAACAGTTTAATGAAAAAGAATGTGTTAAGGGAGGGTTAGGGAGATTTCCTGCAGTAGATGTCCTTCCTTTAATGATGGCTAATGCCTTAAAATTACAGAAATTCGGAGCTTAATTAGAGAGTAGATTAAAGAACAGATGAATAGTTTAGAAACTTTATTTATTCCGGAAGAGATAAAAAATACAGAGTTAGCAGGCAAATTAGTAGTAATAATTGATGTTTTAAGGGCTTCCAGCACCATAGTAACTGCTTTGGCTAATGGATGTCTTGGTTTTATTCCCATTCTATCTCCGGGTCAGGCTAAGAAAAAAGCGCAGCAATTTGAAAAAGAAAGGGTATTATTGGGAGGAGAAAGAGAAGGAATAAAGATCGAGGGTTTTGATTTAGGTAATTCACCGAGAGAATATAAGAGAGAAGCAGTGAAAGATAAAACAATTATCTTTTCAACCACCAATGGAGTAAAAACATTAGAAATGGTTAAAGGTGCTCACAGGATAATCATTGGAAGTTTTTTGAATTTACAAGCGGTTTGTAATTATTGTACTAATTATAAGGGAGATATTTTACTAATCTGCGCAGGGAAGGATGGTAGATTTTCTTTAGAAGATACTGCTTGTGCTGGTATGATAATTAATTCTTTAAGAGATATTTTTCCTGGTGGCCATCAGGAATCAGATGCTAATTTAACAGCTCAACTACTCTATGAAAAGTTTGGTAACAATATTTTGGAGATATTGCGAAAATCTCAACATGGTCGATATTTGGAAAGTATCGGCTTGGGTGAAGATTTAAAATTCTGTTCCCAATTGGATTTTTTTCATATTGTTCCCATATTTAGAGATGGAATAATATCCATTTGACAAAATAAGGAATAAAAATTACCATACACATATGCGAGATAAATCTTATTTTTAATCTCTAAAAAATATTTAATAAAGAAAGGAAAGATTAGTTATGAAAAAGAAATTAATGATGATTCCCGGACCCACTCCAGTTGATCAGTCTATCTTGAATGCATTGAGCAAAGAAACAGTTTCGCATTTAGACCCTGAATTGGTGAAAACCTTAAAAGAAACTTTAAACGATTTAAAGGCTGTTGTTATGACAAAAAAGGGACAGCCTTTTATAATACCCGGAACTGGGACTTTAGGTATGGAGGTGGCTATAGTTAACTCTCTAAAAAAAGGTGACCGTTTATTGGTGGTTTCTCACGGTTTCTTTGGGGATAGATTTGTAGAAATAGCCCTTGGTTATGGTATAGAGGTTGAAGTTTTAGCTTCCGAGTGGGGCAAGATTGTGGAAGTTGAAAAAATAACCCAGAAACTAAAAGAGAAAAGTTTTTCTGCTATAACAGTGACTCACGTAGATACTTCTACTGGAGTTTGTGCTCCTTTAGAAGAGGTAGCAGAGGTTATAAAAAGATTTCCTGAAACCTTATTTATTGTAGACGCAGTTTGTGCTACGGGAGGAATCGAAGAACGTATGGATGATTGGGGTGTTGATATTGTTTTTACTGGTAACCAAAAAGCGATTGGGGTTCCTCCGGGATTAGCTAATTTAGTATTTAGTGAAAAGGCTTTAGAGAGGAGAAATGCATTAGGAAATATTTCTTCTTATTATATGGACATTAATCGGTGGCTGCCTATTATGCGCGAACCGGGTAGTGGATATTTTTCTACTCATGCCATAAACATGGTCAATGCCCTTCATCAAGGTCTTAAAATTATATTGGAAGAGGGTTTGGAAGAAAGATTTAGAAGACATAGAAGATTTGCCCTCGCTTTCCAAGCAGGATTAGAAAAAATAGGATTTAAAATACTTCCTCCAAAAGAAATAAGGGCCAATACTGTATCAACCGTGTTATATCCTTCAGGAATTGAAGATTTAGCTTTTAGGGAAAAATTATACCAGAATGGTGTATTGGTCTCTGCAGGTAAAGGGGTATTAGCCGGTAAACTATTCCGCTTAGGGCATATGGGCAGTATTACAGAAAACGAAGTGGTTGCAACAATGAGTATTATCGAAAAAACCCTGTCTGAATTTAATTACGATTTTGAACTGGGTTCAGGGATAGGGGCTGCTGAAGAAATATTGTTTAAAGAATAAATATTTTTAAAGTTGGGTGATGGTTTGGGAAGAAAAATATTTTTTTGGATACTGTTGATTATTTATTCTGTGGTGATTTTTATTTTTTCTTCCCGACCGGAAGTTGGAGTAGAACAATATTTTTACGGGCAAGATAAAGTTATACATTTTTTAACTTACGGCATCCATACTTTTCTTTGTCTGGCAGCTTTAAGCGACAAAATATTACTCTTAAAATTATTTCACTATTTTTTAGCTTTAGCTTTTTCTGTTTCCTATGGAATATTTAATGAAATTTACCAGTATTTTATCCCGGAAAGGGAATTTTCTTTTGGAGATATTCTGGCCAATAGCTTGGGGATAATTACTTTTCTTATTCTGGTTTATATTTTCCAAAATAAAAAACGAAAAGATGTAACATTTTGTGCCAGGCACAAAATGTTACATTAGAGATAAAAGACTAACGGTAGACCGTATGTTGTGTGCTATTATACAAAATAATCCTAAAGCTAAAGCAACTAAGTTATTCTAATTTAATAAATAAAGGAAGGAGAAAAAATTGAATTTATTAAAAAAATTATGTGAGACACCAGGAATTTCTGGTTATGAAGAAAGGATTCAGAAAGTTATTAAGGAAGAATTGGAAAAAGTAACTGATGAGGTAAAAATAGATAAATTAGGAAACGTTATTGGAATAAAAAAAGCTAAAAAATTATCAGGTGAGTCTCCTCCTAAAAAAGTAATGATTGCCGCACATATGGATGAGATTGGCTTTATGGTCAGTTTTATTGACAAAGAAGGTTTTATAAGGTTTGCTCCGGTTGGGGGTTTTGACCCTAAAACCCTAATAGCCCAAAGAGTAGTGGTTCATGGAATGAAAGATATCGGGGGAGTGATAGGCACTAAGCCCATTCATATTTTAAGCGAGGAAGAGAGAAAAAAGTTACCCAAAATTAAAGATCTTTTTATAGATGTAGGACTGAAAAAAGATGAAGTTTCTAAGATAGTGAAACCGGGAGATTTTGTTACTTTAGATAGGAATTTTATGGAATTAAATAAAAAAATAATAACCGCTAAGGCACTTGATGACAGAGCCGGAGTATATGTTATGATTGAGGCATTAAAAAGAATTAAAGATTGTTATGTTGATATATATGCTGTGGCAACTGTTCAGGAAGAAGTAGGACTTAGAGGAGCAACTGTTTCTTCGTTTGCCATTGAGCCTGATGTAGGTATTGCCCTTGATGTTACTATTGCCTCAGATATTCCGGGAACCAAAGAAGAGGAAGTAGCTACTACTTTAGGAGGAGGGACAGCCATATCTTTAATGGATTCTCATACTATTTCTAATAAAAAATTAGTTGATTTTTTAAGAAAAATAGCAGAGGAAAACAAAATCAAATACCAGACTGATATATTACTGGGAGGGGGTACTGATGCCGGGGCTATACAAAGGAGCAAATCGGGAGTACCTGCCTGCACTCTTTCTATTCCTACCAGATATATTCATTCAGTAGTAGAGATGTGCCATAAAGAGGATATTGAGAGTTCTATCAAATTAGTTTGCAAATTTTTAGAAAATGCCCATAAGGGAGAATTCTAAGAACAGTATATAGTATCGAGTATATATAGTGAAGAATAGCGTAGAGCGTATAGCGGTTAGCGTTTAGGTGCAGGCAGTAAGTGAAAGCGAGATAACAAATAAGTATCTCGTATCTCGTAAATTAAGAAGTAATATATAATAAGTAATGTGTGATATATTGTAGGGGTTCGATTCATCGAACCCGTTTCGGGTCGGATAAATCCAACCCCTACATTAATACCATATAGAAAAGTTTTGAGTTTTGAATTATGGTTTTTAGCTTTTAGCTTTAAGTTTTTAATTTAATAGAGTAGAGGCACGG
>JAHJOY010000163.1 GCA_018819665.1 bacterium | reverse complement strand
TGAATTTAAACTTGAAGAAAGGAGGGGCAAAAAAGTGAAAGCGTTATTGTTTGGAGAAATTCTCTGGGATATTATAGAGAACAAACCTTATATTGGCGGTGCCCCCTTTAACCTTGCTGCTCATCTGACAAAAATGGGACTTAAATCAACACTTATTTCTTCTGTGGGCAAAGATGCTCTGGGCAGAAAAGCTCTAAAGGAAGTAGAAAAAAGGAGTATTGATTCTACTTTTATCCGGATCCATCCCCATTTGCCCACCGGGATTGTGGAGGTAAGTCTGGATGAAAGAGGTCATCCTACTTATCTAATAAAAGAAAATGTTGCCTGGGATAATATTATTTTAGATCAAGATTTAGCCGATAGTTCAGCCAAAAATAAATGGGAGGTATTCTGTTTTGGGACTCTCGCTCAACGGACCAAAGAAAACCGAGAAGTACTCAGTCAAGTTATCTCTCAGGTGCACCCTCATCACATATTTTATGATTTAAATTTGAGACAAAATTACTACAAGAAGGAATGGATTGAAAAATCCTTATGTCAGTGCTCAATAGTAAAACTGAACGATAGAGAGGCTCTTATTATTTCTGAGCTTCTCTTCGGCCAAACATTAAAACAAGAAAATCTTGCTGAGCTTATTTGTCAGGAATACGACCCTTCTATTGTCTGTATTACTCATGGAAAGAATGGCTCATCTGTTTATCGTAATGGCAAGTTGGAAAAGGTAGTAGGTATAAATGGGCCGGTAGCCGATACCGTAGGAGGTGGAGACAGCTATAGTGCAGGTTTTCTGTTTTCTTATTTATGCGGAACCAGCATATATGAGGCGGCGGAGTTCGCGGAAATAGTAGGTAATTTTGTAGTTTCCCAATCCGGCGCAGTACCCAAATATCCCAAATGGCTGGAAAAAGAGATAGAAAATTTAAAATATAAGATAAAAAAATGACAGGGGAAATGACAGAGGACCGTCCCCTGTCACATAAAAAAAGGAGGTTAAAGTTATGAAATTAGAAAGTCTTGAATTTGAAAACAATGAATTTATTCCGGAAAAATTTACCTGTGATGGTAAAGACATCAACCCTGGCTTGATTATTGAGGACATACCGGAAGGAACTAAAAGATTAGCCCTTATTGTGGATGATCCTGATGCCCCGATGGGAACCTGGGTGCATTGGGTGGTATTTAATATCCATGTTACTGATGTTATAGAGGAAAATACCGTTCCGGGTACTCAAGGAACTAATGATTTCAGGAAATTAGAGTATGGAGGCCCTTGCCCGCCTTCAGGGACTCACCGTTATTTCTTTAAATTGTATGCTCTCGATGAAAAACTTCATATAGAAGAGGGTTGCAAGAAGAAGGAATTAGAAGAAGCCATGGAAGGACATATTTTAGCTACAGCGGAATTAATTGGTTTATACCAGAGAGCGAAAAATAAAGAATAAAGGGAGTTGGAGATGAATAAAATAATAAAAATTATAATATTTTTGGGGTTGATTTTGTTTGTTGGTGTCAATATCTATGCCACCGAAATTGAAGTGAAATCAGAGATTAGCGAGATTTGCGTCTATACTGATTCTGCTTTGATAAATAGGGTTACCCATCTTGAACTTGATAAGGGAACTTATACGGCAATTTTCTCAAATATCATTCCCGAGGTTGACGAGAATTCTTTAAGGGTTTCTGCAGAAGGAACAGCGATAATTAAACTTTTTGGAGCACAGGTTAAAAGAGAGTATTTAGAAGAAGTACCTTCTGAAAGAATTAGGCAATTAAAAGAGGAAATTCAGAAATTAGAAGATGAGATAACCCGAATGCAAAACCTGAAAACCATACTTATGGAGAAGAAGAAATTTCTAAACTCAATAACTCTATTTTCCAATACACAAATTCCTCAAGATTTGATTACCAGTATGCCGCAAATAAGTGATTTAGAGAATATTCTTATTTTTTTAGATACAGAGTTAAAAGATATCTACACCCAGACTTTAGATTGTGAACTTGAGATTAGAGATTTAAAGAATAAGGTTGAAACTTTAAAAAGAGAATTGTCCCAGATATCCGGGGTACAGGGGAAACTAAAAAGATCAATTATGGTGGAGCTGGAAGCATTAAAGGAGGGGACCACAGATTTGAAAGTTTCTTATCTGGTAAGTGGTGCTTCCTGGAATCCGATATATGATGCCCGCGCAAATTTTGAAAAATCCGAGGTTGAATTAATTTCTTATGGAGTAATTAAACAGGTTACCGGCGAAGATTGGTTAGAGGTAGATTGCGCTTTATCAACAGCTAAGCCAAGAATCGGGGGAAGTATGCCTTATGTAGCTTCCTGGTTGTTAAGGCCATATCAACGCGAAGTTTTAACAGATGAAGTATCAGCACCATTAGCAACTGCTTATCAAACCGAAGCATTTAGAAAAGAGGCGGGAGCGTTAGAAGAACGAGCAGAATCAGAGATGGAATATGCCACTGCCGAAGAAAAAGGTATTGCTATAATCTATAATCTCCCTTCTAAGGTAAGTGTAAAATCTGATAAATCGGAACATAAATTTCCCGTTTCTTCGCAAATCTTATCAGCCGAATTTGAGTATTCGAGCTATCCTCGGGTTAGTCCATTTGCTTATCTTGGTTCCCGGGTTACCAACAGTAAAGGCCTTCAATTACTCGCTGGCCGGGTAAATATATTCTTAGAAGGAGATTTTGTGGGATTTTCCGTCATTGGTAATATTGCGCCCAGCGAGGAGTTTGATCTGTATTTAGGCATCGACGAGAATGTTAAGGTAAAAAGAGAACTTTTAGAAAAGAAAGTCGATGAAACCCTGATAGCCGGAATCCCCTCAAGAACTAAGAAAACAACTTTTAAATATAAACTTACTTTAGAGAATTATAAGTCTAAAAAGATTAAAGTAAAACTATTTGAAGCTATACCAGTTTCCGAAGACGACCGCATTAAAATTAAGATAAATGAAATAAGTCTTGAACCGGACAAAGAAGACTGGGAAGACCGGAAAGGAATTTGGTTATGGGAGTTGGAATTAGATACTCAACAAAAGCAGGAAATATTTTATACCTTTACCGTTGAACATCCCCGGGATATGATGGTAAAAGGATTGTAAAAAAATTTCATTTCAATGAAAGAAAGTTCTTTCCTTTTACCTATAAATAAGTGAATGACAAAAAATGACTTAAGGGGAGAATATAAATATTTTAGGGACTGATAAAATAAAAGACATAATCATAGTGTCTATGATTGAAAAGGGGTAAATATAAATGACTAAGAAGTTAGAGGTTTATAAATGTGAGATTTGCGGAAATATTGTTGAGGTATTACACGAAGGGAAGGGAGCTTTAGTCTGCTGCGGGCAGGAAATGAAGCTGATGGAAGAACAGACTGCTGATCAGACTACCGAAAAACATGTACCGGTGATGGAAAAGATTCCGTCCGGGATTAAGGCGGTAGTCGGCTCAACCCTGCATCCCATGGAAGAGAAACATTATATCGAGTGGATTGAAGTTGTTACCGAAAAAGGTGCTTCTCGAAAATTTTTAAAGCCGGGTGACAAACCAGAATCTTTCTTTAAAGATGTAGAAGGATTGGAAAAGATTAGAGAATACTGTAGTGTTCATGGATTATGGGAACATAAAGAGGAGATGAGTAAATGGATTTAAAAGCACTTCGCAATATCAGTTACGGTGTCTATATAATCAGTTCCAAAAAAGAAGACCGGATAAACGGACAAATTGCCAATACAGTTTTTCAGACAACTTCCGAGCCGACTACCATTGCGGTTTGTATTAATAAAGAAAATTTAACCCATGAGTTTATTACCGAAAGTAAAGTCTTTGCTGTTTCGGTATTAGAACAGGAAACCGATATGAAATTTATCGGAAGATTTGGTTTTAAATCGGGAAGAGATAAAGACAAATTTAAGGGAGTAAATTATAAGATCGGGGTAACCGGTTCGCCCATAATTATGGAAAATACTTTAGCTTTTATGGAAGCAGAAGTAATTATGGAAATGGATACGGGCACCCATACTCTATTTGTAGGGAAAGTTGTCGAGGCAGAGAATATTAAAAAGGCAAAACCATTGACTTATGATTATTACCATCAAGTGAAGAGAGGTGTCTCTCCCAAGACCGCACCAACTTACATTCCGAAAGAGGAAAAATCGGAAAAAGAAATAAATAAATAAAGAAAGGAGTTAGAAAAAATGATTAAGTATGAATGTACTGTTTGTGGGTATATTTATGAACCTGAGAAAGGCGATCCCGAATCAGGGGTAAATCCAGGAACTCCCTTTGAAGACCTGCCCGATGATTGGGTATGCCCGGTATGTGGTGTGGGCAAAGATGATTTTGAAGAGGTGAGTTAGAAATGACTGTAAAAGAAATAAAAAAAGATATCTACTGGGTAGGAGCGATTGATTGGGATAGAAGGTTATTTGATGAGCTTATCCCCCTTCCCGAGGGCACCAGTTATAACGCTTATCTAATAAAAGGTCAGGAGAAGACCGCTTTAATCGATACGGTTGACCCGACCAAAGAAGATGATTTGTTGGATAATTTAGATGATTTAGGGATAGAACATCTGGATTATATAGTGGTAAATCATGCTGAACAGGACCATTCCGGGGCTATTCCTCTAATGTTAGAATTATATTCGGAAGCGAAGATAGTTACTAATGAGAAATGTAAAAATATGCTGATGGAACATCTTCTTATAAAGGAAGACAGAATTATAACCGTAAACGATAATGATACTCTCTCTTTAGGAGGGAAAACTCTAAGATTTATATTTGCGCCCTGGGTACACTGGCCGGAAACCATGTTAACTTACTTAGAAGAGGATAAGGTTTTGTTCAGCTGTGACCTGTTCGGGGCACATCTTGCCGAGAGTAATTTATGGGTAGATGATGAGTATAAAGTTTATTTTGCCGCCAAGCGTTATTATGCGGAGATTATGATGCCTTTCCGCAGCAATATCAAAAAACATTTGGAGAAATTGAAGGAATTAGAGATTAAAACCATTGCCCCCAGTCACGGCCAGATTTATTCTCATCCGGAATTTATTTTGTCGGCTTACAGAGAATGGATTTCTGATGAAGTGGAGAATGAAGTAATCATCCCCTATGTTTCCATGCACGGCAGTGTCGAGGAGATGGTGTATATCTTGACTGAAGAATTAATGAGAAAGGGGATAACTGTAAAACCTTTTAATCTTACCAAAACCGACATAGGGGAATTAGCTATAGCTTTGGTGGATGCCGCTACCATTGTAATTGCCTCACCTACGGTTTTAGCCGGCGCACATCCCCAGGTAGTGTCGGCAGTTTATCTGGCCAATGCTTTAAGGCCAAAATTAAGATATGCTTCGGTTATCGGTTCTTATGGATGGGGAGGAAAGATGCTGGAAAATATTAGTGCAATAATAGGTAATTTAAAAGTAGAGGTTCTTTCTCCGGTGATAATAAAGGGCTACCCTAAAGAAGAAGATTACAATTCTTTAATAAAATTAGCCGGTGAAATAGCAGAAAAACATAAAAATTTATAAGTGATTGTAGTTCAAAAAGTAAACAAAATAGTAATGTAGGGG
>JAHJOY010000162.1 GCA_018819665.1 bacterium | reverse complement strand
CCCTTCCTATACTCTTCCTCTAACTCAAAGTTTTTCGGCACGAAAAAATAATATGGCTCGGAATATTCAAGCTTTTTCCATTTAACATTTTTTAAGTGGCTTTCGTTAAGTGCCTTAAATTTGGCTTCCCTCTTGCCATAGAGTTCGGCATGATAGACCATACCAAGACCTTTCTTCTCGCCCGTCTTACGCACAAAAATATTTATTGATACACCTTGCTGAATGTTAAAAATATTTTCATCTTTACCACCGCCCGGTGCTTTTTCTTTTTTCTTAGAATTGCCATGAAGATCAAGAATATAAATCTCGTCAAAAATTTCTAACAAATGCTTTCGCATTTGTCGATGAGTAATACCGTCAATGAAAGAATTATTGGTAATCATCGCCACAATGCCACTTTTGTTTTTCTCTATAAAATGTTCGGCAAAGCGAATAAATTTTATGTAGTCATCGTCAAGATTAATTTTTCGCTCCCCTAATCCTGTTTTGTAGTCCTTTATTAACTGTAGAATCCACTTACTTTTATTTTGTGAGCTAATGCTATATGGTGGATTTCCTATAACAACCATAATAGGTGTTTCATTTTTGATTTTATCAGCTTCCTTAGCTTCCTCTGCAATACTTTCAGCAAAGCCAAATGACAAAAGATCTTGTTGCGCTTCACTCTGCTCAAGAGAGTTTGTGAGGTAAATACCTAATCGTCTATGAAATTTCCAAAACCCGGTTTGTTTGAAAGCCAAACTCAACTTGAGATGTGCGATAGTATATGGTGCCATCATTAGCTCGAAACCGTGCAAGCGCGGTAAAAGATCATTATGTACATAGGATGGCCATCGCCCTTCTTGTCCCTGCTTTTTAAGGCGTTCGTATATGGTACGGATGGTGGCGCTGATAAATGTTCCTGTTCCAACAGCAGGATCTAAAATTTGAACACGATGCTTAAAATTGGGCAGTTTCGAAGTATCCGCAAGTCCGTTTGGGAGGTTGAATTCTTTTTGTAAAATATAATCAACAGAACGAATAATAAATTTTACAACAGGGAGGGGCGTGTAGTATGCACCCATTTTTTTGCGTAATGCCGGATCATATTCCTTTAAAAAATCCTCGTAAAAATGAATTACCGGATCGGCATCGCCCATATATTCTTCAATAAGTTTTTTTGTATCGGCATGCTGGAAAACTACGCAAAGCTCATCAACAATATAGCTTAAGCGTTTATCAAAATTGGGGCCGGCAATGTGATCAAAAAAGTGCTGAAGAAAAGGGTTAGATGCGGGCACAAGATCGCGAGATTCTTGACGACTAAATGTATCTGGCGAATCATCGTAGTATCGGGCAACAAATAATCCATAAACCAAGGTCTGTGCGTACATGTCCGAAAAAGTATCTATCGTAAGATCGTGCACGAGCATTTTCTTAATCGCCTCATAAACACGAACCAGTTCTATATTTTGTGCTGAATCAGAGATCAGAAAATGTCTTAGGTTGTCTCTGATTCTTTGCGCTTTTCCTCCCATAATCTTGGAGAGATGTTTACCTGATTTTATGGGTTCCTTTTGTGACTGGGTAAAATCAAGCAGTGTTTTTGCTGCATGCTCATAATTTTGTGAAAGTGGAGTAATGATACGATTTTTTAAATCACAACTTGCTATTTTAATTGGTTCCTCATAGGGAAGGCCATTTCTGTAAAATCGAAATTCTACGTAGTCTGTAAGAACTAAATTTGTATAACCAAAATATCGTGCCATTTGCTCCGATTTTTCAACTTTATCCAGAGATACTCCAATGTCTTTTGCTTCTATATACAAAATGGGCACATCTTTATTTATTACAATAAAATCCGGTTTGTTTCCCTGTCTGGCTTTGGCGTCATGATCTACCCGTTTGACATTGATTGATTCAAAAATACCTTTTAGTAAAATTTCAAAATCGGCACGGTAACCCATTTCACTTGTTTCTACGTGAGAAAATTTAGAAGAAATCGATTGGATATAATTATCAAAAATATTTTGCATAGTTTATGTAAAGTACCAGGGTCAAATCTTTACAGGCGGACCCCATTTCCTTTCACATAAAAATAGAAAAGTAATCGGGTGTGAGTTTCATATTTAATATTCTTTTATATATTCGACATAAGTTTAAAAAATCCTTCTTTTTTGGGAAATAATTATTATAAGGGGGGACAGACTTTACTTTTTACCTAGCATGAAT
>JAHJOY010000161.1 GCA_018819665.1 bacterium | reverse complement strand
TGCAAAGTGATATAGGTTTCGTGATAATTCTGCTTGATGATAAAGGGCGAAGCTACTTTAAGAACTTTGTCTGGAATGCACCGCATATAGCTGATCCTTTAGTAATGGCATAACCCCAAACTTTATATAATCTGTTGAACGATAGCCTAATAGGTTGAACGTGTTGTCTGATAGAACCGAGAAACTGGAACGAGTCGCCTATACACAGTTTATGGGGGTGTTACCTGAGTATCATAAACGGATGGCGGAGGCGCTGATACATGCTTTAACGAACTGGATTCCAGATGAGCATGTTGACGACGCTTTAAACGATATACGGTTTTACTCGGATAGGGTACTCAAAGAGATAAATGAGGACATCCATAGGAGTCGATACATTAATAACAGTTCTGCGCCAAAAGAGAAAGAACAACCGTATCCGAAATTATAACCCAATTTATTTTAAATTTAAAACGCTCTAAAGAGGGTGATCCAACTGAAATAATACTTGCTGATTCAGATTTTAAGGATAGTTTATTAGAAACTATTTCAAAAATAAGATCTGGAAAAATAAAATGGCATAAGTATAGAGAGGTTTTCTAATGGAACTTCTTTTTAGTGATGTTTTTGTAAAATTTTTAAAAAAGTACCGATCGATAAAAAAATCTATCAAAATGAAAGTAGATATGATTGCAGAAAATTCAATTGCCTTAGGTGAACCACTTAAAGGTAATTTTAGAGGTTATTATAGTTGTCCCGTTAGAAAGAATTTTCTTATTATTTATCTATACTGCAAGATATGTCGAAAAAAAGGTGATGATAAAATAGTCTTGTGTGATGAGTGTAATACATGTTCGGATGATACTATTAAATTTATTGACTTAGGTCCCCACGGTCATATCTATGAAAAAAATATAAAGATTTAGTTAACCATAATTATAGTGAATTAATTTAGTCCAAAAAGAAGGGGATTATTATCAGAAAGATTATTATCGGAGTTATGGGCGGAGGAGAAATAGTTAATACCGGTGACTATGAAGATGCTTGCCGCTTAGGCGGTCTAATTGCTAAGGAAGGGTGGATTTTATTAAACGGAGGAAGGGCTTCCGGAATTATGGAGGCATCAGCTCGAGGGGCAAAAGAAAACGGCGGGTTAACTATTGGTATTTTGCCAGGCAATGACCCTGCATGGGCTTCTGAATATATCGACATTCCCATATTGACCGGGATAGGTTTTGCCCGCAATTACATCAACGTTTTAACCAGTAAAGTGGTAGTAGCTCTTCCTGGAAGAACCGGGACTATTTCAGAGATTGCTTTGGCTCTAAATATTGGTAAAAAAGTGATTTCTTTGAATTTTGATTTGGGCTCTTTGTTTAAAAAATACGAAGAAGAGAAACGATTAATCTACGCCAAACAGCCAGAAGAAGTGATAGTTTTGATTAAAAAATTATTAAAAAACGATTTTAATAAGGAAGTTTAGAGAAATGTCCAAGATATTAATGAAAGTAGATGGCGCCTGTTATCCAAATCCAGGGAATATGGGTATCGGAATAGTAATATATAGAGACGGGGTATTGTTAAAAAAGATAAGTGAGGCCATCGGTTATGGAACTAATAATATTGCTGAATATAAAGCCTTAATTAGAGGATTGGAAGAGGTAAAAGAAATAAACACTGAAAGGATAGATATATATTGTGATAGCCAATTAGTAGTTAAGCAATTAAATAGAAAATATAAAGTAAAGAATAAAGGGATAATTCCTTTATTCAATAAGGTTAATGAGATTTGTCAGACTATCCCTGGTAAAATATATTTTATCTGGGATAGAAGAGATAATAACTTTGTGGCTGATGGTTTAGCTAAAAGAGCTATATCCGAAGAAGAAATAAGCAAGAGGGGAAAATCCGCTAAAGATTTAAAGGTAGAACAAAAAGATGATTATTTTTTGGTAAGTAGTTCAAAGCCAGGAAAATATTATAAGGTTGATATAAATATCCCTCAGTGCGAATGTATGGATTTTTTAAGAAGGGCTCGAAAATTAAAACTCGAGTGTAAGCATATAATGGCAGTCCGAAACTTTTTGCAAGAAGCGGAAAGAAAAAGTGAGACCAAGAATAGGCCAAAGATGAAAATTTTGGTATTAAGCAGGATGGTAAAACCACAAGTATGGGAAAAGGAGTTTAATGAATTAAATAAAAAGGCAAAACTTAATTTAGAGTTTATTATCCCTGAAGCGGAGGGGAAGGGAGTTATTAAAAAGTATCTTAAAGAAGTTGAAGTAACAATAGGTGGGACTTTCACTAAAGAAGACCTTGAACAAGCCAAGAAATTAAAATTAATTCAAATTCCTTTCGCAGGAGTGGATAAATTAGATTTTGATTTGTATAGAGACTACCAAGATATTTATATCTGTAATATACATACCAATAGAGCTGCGGTTGCGGAACATGCCTTTTCTCTTATTTTGGCTTTAGCAAAAAATATTGTTACTAATGATAGAGATTTAAGAATGGGTAAATGGCATGGGTTTTCTACCAAGGAACCTACCATACAGCTTCAAGGGAAAAGTTTAGGAATAGTAGGTTTGGGTTCCATTGGATGGGAGATTGCTAAAATTGGCCATACCTTAGGTATGAAGGTATTTGCTTTAAAAAGGAAGATAGAAGAGAAGGATTTGGAAAAGAAAAATGTTTTAGAATTTTTGGGAGAGAAGAAAGATTTAGAAAAAGTGATTAAAGAATCGGATTTTATTGTTGTAGCTGTCCCTCTTACTCAAGAAACCAAGGGATTAATTGGAGAAAAAGAGTTAAAGTTAATGAAGGGAAAATATCTTATTAATATTTCCCGAGGTGCAGTAATAGATGAGGAAGCTTTGTTTAAATCTTTAAAGGAAGGTAATCTTGCCGGAGCAGCAATAGATACCTGGTATCAATATCCTACTTCTGAACAAAGGAAGGTGTTCCCTAGCAAATATGATTTTCATAAATTAGATAATATTGTAATGAGTCCTCATACAGCAGGCTATACTGATAGAGCATTAGAAGAAAATATAAAGTCTGTTTTTGATAATATAGTGAAGATTTATTTTGGGGAAAAGCCAGAAAATCAGATAGATCCAGAATTAGAATATTGATGATATTCTAATTCTAAGCTAAAAACTTAAAGCGAAAAGCGCAAAACCATAATTCAAAATTTAAAACACATTTCGGGCAACGTATATTATTATCGTACAAAGGGGCGGATACATCCGCCCCTTTTTGTTTTGGTAATTTTCTTTGGGCGTATGCAGTACGCCCCTACAGTTTTTATGATTTTGTAGGGGCACAATGAATTGTGCCCT
>JAHJOY010000160.1 GCA_018819665.1 bacterium | reverse complement strand
GTTCACTGGAGAGAACTTTAAATATTTCGGTAGACACTGTGGAAAAATTTTCTGGTTATTTGGAAGATACTTTCATTTTATTCTTCCTTAAAAGATTTTCTTATAAGTTTAGAGAACAAGAAAAAAGCCCTCGAAAAGTATATGCCATAGATGTTGGTTTGGCAAATACTATTGGTTTTAGATTTAGTCAGAATATGGGGAGACTTGCA
The DNA here is from genome assembly GCA_018819665.1 of bacterium. GTDB lineage: Bacteria > Atribacterota > Phoenicimicrobiia > Phoenicimicrobiales > Phoenicimicrobiaceae > Sediminicultor. The sequence continues at coordinate 3,503 of JAHJOY010000160.1, read as the reverse complement.
GAAAACTTGGTATTTTTGGAATTAAAAAGGAAAGAGATGCTTGGTTCTAATTTAGAAATATACTATTGGAAAGATGTGAATCATAGAGAAGTTGATTTTTTAATCAAAGAAGATTTGAAGGTCAGGCAACTTATTCAAGTTTGTTGGGAAGTAAATAGACCGGAGACAAAAAATAGAGAAATCAGAGCTTTGCTTAAGGCAATGAAAGAATTTAATCTTGAAGAGGGACTGATTATTACTGATGATTATAAAGCCGAAGAAAATATTAAGGGTAAGAAGATAAATTATATTCCTTTGTGGGAATGGTATTTAAAGGAAGATAAGTAAAGATTGTTTCTTTAGAATAAATAAGGATACTAGAAGCACGTAAGGGGTCAGGTCTTGCAATATAACAAAGGGTATGCTATATCAGCAATATGACCAGACCACCCCTGAATGAGATCTTTAAATATAAGGACAAGAAGTCAAAAGAACAAGCAATGTATGAGGCTCACTTACAGTATGGCTATGCCTTAAAAGATATAGCAGAATATATCGGCGTGCATTATACTACAGTGAGCAGAGCGATTAAAAGAATCGAGCGGGAAGATGAAAAGTGATATTGCAAGACCCCTTAATGATAATGATATTGTTGTTGTTGAAAGTGACTTTTTTCGAGTCTTATCTAAAATAGTCTTGACTTTTTTCGAATTAATTAGTATTATAGTTACTATGAAAGAGAGAATCCTTTATCAGAAAATATGGCAAAAGCTATCATCTTATAAAAATATGGTATTTTTGTCCGGTCCCAGGCAAAGCGGGAAAACGACCCTGGCAAAGATAATTGCCAGGGATTTTAGCAGTCAAGTTTACTTTAACTGGGATGATATTCCCAGCAAGAGAGTATTGATCCAGGATCCTTACTTTTTTGAGAAAGTCGACCGGATGGATGAATCGATCCCGTTGGTTATTTTTGATGAAATTCATAAATACAGCAATTGGAAGAATTATCTCAAAGGAGTTTATGACAGATTTGCTAAGGAATACAAGATTCTTGTTACCGGTAGCGGTAGATTAGATTTGTATCAAAAAGGTGGAGATTCACTGGCCGGAAGATATATGAAATTCCACCTACTACCTTTTACCTATTCAGAATTGACGAACCACCAAAACTCGGTACCTTATTTCATTAATCATCCTTTTCGTTTCCAAGTGGATAATCAAACGGACTATGGTCTATGGGATGATCTTTTTGAGCTTAGTGGGTTTCCTGAACCCTTTTTGAAAGGGAAAAAGGATTTTTACCGGTTGTGGTCAAATAATTATCAGCACCAGTTAATTCGGGAGGATATTCGAGATTTAACACAAATTAAAAAGTTTGATTCCCTGGAGATCTTGTATTCCCTCTTACCGCTAAAAGTAGGCAATCCTCTTTCTTTAAGTTCATTAAACACAGATGTCCAAGTATCCGTGGACAGTGTCAAAACCTGGCTTGAAGTATTTGAAATCCATTATTTGATATTTCGAATATCACCATGGACACATAAAATTCCCCGGGCAATTAAAAAGGAAAAGAAGGTTTATCTTTTTGACTATGCACAAATAAATGATAGAGGTATCCGTTTTGAGAATATGATTGGCTTAGAGTTATACAGGGCAATTTTAAATTGGAACGATTTGGGATTGGGAGATTTTTCCATGCATTATATTCGCAATAAAGAAAAAGAAGAAATTGATTTTCTTATTTGTAAAGATCATCATCCTGCACTACTGATTGAATGTAAGCTATCAGATGAAAGTGTTTCGAGCAGCTTGATTAAATTTCAGAATAAGCTCGATGTACCTGCCATTCAGTTGGTAAATAAACAACATGTCGGAAGAATAGTTACAAATCAAAAAAATAAGATTTTAATCATATCTGCTCCCAGGTGGTTATCCTTTTTGCCGTAATGTTATATGGGCCAGGAAACATAAGGGGAAACATAAGGGGAAACATAAGGGAAACATAAGGGGGTCAGGTCTTGTAATATAACAAAGGATCTACTATATTTGCAACATGACCAGACCACCCCTAAATGAGATATTTAAATATAAGGACAAGAAGTCAAAAGACAAGGCAATGTATGAGGTTCACCTACAGTATGGCTATACCTTAAAAGATATAGCAAAATATATTCGCGTCATTATACTACGGTAAGCAGAGCTATTAAAAAAATCTAGAGGGAATATATAAAGTGATATTGCAAGACCTGCCCCTTAATACGACCGAGGAAAAATCAGTTGCCGAGGAATTCTTGGTAACTGCCAGTGATGGCAAACAGTACCGCACCAACCATTTTAAACTTGATGCCATTATCGCGGTCGGTTACCGCGTCAACTCCATTCGCGCCACTCAATTCCGCTAGTGAATAAATTACAGGAACAGACACCTATTTTTATTGTATTGTGAATGCATTATGTGTCCTATGAGGACACATAATGCATTACAGAAATAATAAACTAAAAACCCTTGGAACTCAAGCTGCTCATTTGGTTGTAACACTTTATGAGCAAAATAAGCCTATATTTCGCCTGAAGGAAGTACAAAAAATTCTTCGTTTAGATGAAGTCTCCTCGCGTAATTTTGTCCGCAAGCTTGTAAATAGAGGAGTTGTTACACGTTTAAAGCCAGGACTTTTTATTTTAGTCCCATTCGAGCTGGGGAAAGAATCCGAATATATAGGAAACCCATTCGTTGTGGCTCGTGAGATTATGGGTGGGAAAGACTACTTTCTCTCCCATGCTACAGCTATGGAAATTCATGGAGGGATTACTCAGCCTCAATTAGTTGTTTATGTAACGACTTTGAAACCACGCAGGTCTATTACTGCATTGGGTATTGAATTTAGATTTATCTATAACCAGAAGAGATATTTCTTTGGTATAAGTGACCACTGGGTAACAAAACAAGAGAAAGTAAGAGTTAGTGATCTTGAACGAACAATTATCGATGGTCTTAAGCAACCAGAATATTGCGGTGGTCTGACAGAAGTAGCCAAAGGACTTTGGCTGCGTCACCAGGATGTAAATGTGAACCGACTTATCAGTTATGCAATAAAGATTGGTGTAGGTGCTGTTATCCGCAGACTTGGATTTTTACTTGAACTTTATAAAATCGGTACTTCTGAAGACTGGGAAATCCTTTCTTCACATTTAACAGAGACTTATGTGCAGTTAGATCCGCTTTTGCCATCAGAAGGAAAATTCCTGCGAAAGTGGAGACTCCAGCTTAATGTATCTCCCGAAGAACTTCTATCTGTAGTGAGGACGTAGCCAATGATACCCCAGCGAAATCTTTCATTACTCTCTAATCGAATCGCAAGAAAAGGAGATCGACGTGTTCCAGAAACAGTCCTTGAACGTGACTATTGTCTCTCCTGGTTTTTAAATAGTCCTCTTAAGGATATTCTCCTATTCAAAGGAGGTACATGCATCAAGAAGTGTTACTTTCCCGACTATCGTTTTTCAGAAGATATTGATTTTAC
>JAHJOY010000159.1 GCA_018819665.1 bacterium | reverse complement strand
CCCTTGTGGCCTCCGGCACTCCCCCTTTTACGAATCCTTATCTTACCCAATTCTAAATTCAGGTCATCGTACACTATTAATAAATCTTGAAGGGGTATTTTATAATAAGAAACTACCCTATTTACTGCTCTTCCGCTTAAATTCATAAAAGTTTGTGGCTTTACCAGAATTACCTTGTGATTATTTATCATCCCCCGGGAAATCAAGGAGTAATAGGATTTTGCTTTCTTAAATTCTGTTTCCATATCCCGGGCTAAATTATCAACTATTCTAAACCCTATATTGTGCCTGGTAAATTCATATTTTGAACCAGGATTGCCCAAGCCAACCACGATCTTCAATAAAACTCACTATCCTTTTGTTGTCCTATTCTTTTTTAGGTGCAGGAGAAGGGGGTTTTTCTTTTGTTTCTGCTTTTTCTTCTCCCTTAGCTCCTTCTACTCCTTCTGCTACTTCTTCCTCTTCTTCAACCACTTCTTCTATCTTGGTGGGATGAACCACTGCGGCAACAATCCTGTCCGGGTCAGTTAATACTTCAACACCCTCCGGAATTTCCATCTCTCCGACAGAAATATGTTCGCCTATATTAAGACTGCTAAGATCAGCTTTTAAACTATCTGGCATTTGAGAAGGTAAACATTCTATTTCCACTTTTCGCAATTCAACCTGCAGAATACCTCCTTCTTTTATCCCGATAGGTTCGCCAATCAATTCAATATCGACTTCTAAAGTTAATTTTTCTTTTAAAGTTACTCCGTAAAAATCAACGTGAACTATCTGCTTTTTTAACCAATTGTACTGAACATCTTTAATTATCGCCAATCGGCTAACTTTTGTCTCTCCATCATTTATCTCTAAATCTATAAGTCCATGCGCCTTGGCGGATAATAATTTTGATAAATCGATTGTCATAACCTTTAATATTAAATTTTCTTTATCATGGGGGGAATATAATACTCCAGGGACCATCCCCTCTCTTCTAAATTTCTTACTACTTTCCTTCCCTGTATTATCTCTTAATTCCACTTTTAATTTTGGTTTTTTCACCCTATTAACCTCCGGTTTAGTATTTAGTATCTCGTATCTCGTATCTCGTATCTCGAAAAAAAATAATAATGCATAAATACGTAGGGGCAGACCTTGTGTCTGCCCGTAGGACTAATTACGCATTACTGGCAGACACAAGGTCTGCCCCTACGACTATTCACTGTTCACTAATGACTATTTATTTGAATAATGTACTTATTGATAAATTGTTATGAATTCTGTTAATGGCTTCGGCAAATATCTCTGCTACCGACAAAACCTTAATGCCAGGTAAAATCTTATCATTATCAACGGGAATGGTATTGGTTACCACTATTTCCTTAAATAGACCTTCATGTAAAGATTTTTCTAATCTTTCTTTTGCCGGACCGGCAAATACCGGATGAGTAGCACAAATATAAACCTCTTCTACCCCGGCATTTAATAAGGCCTGACTTCCTTTTATTATTGAACCAGCAGTATCAATGATATCATCAACTATAATAGCGGTCTTACCTTTTACTTTTCCCACTATATGCATTATTTCTACATCATCAAAAGACGACCTATATTTATCGATAATAGCAATTGGTTTTTTAATGCGCCCGGAAAATTCCCTGGCTCGAGCAGTTCCTCCTACATCGGGGGAAACTACTACTACTTTATCCATATCTTTCTCTTTAAAGTAATTTGATAATATGTTTACGGCTTCCAACTGATCTACAGGAATATCAAAAAACCCCTGGATCTGCCCAGCATGTAAATCCATAGTAAGTACTCGATTAGCTCCCGCAGAGACCAATAAATTTGCTACTAACTTTGCGGTAATAGGCTCACGAGGCTGGGTCTTCCTATCCTGTCTGGCATAACCATAATAGGGGATTACTGCGGTAATTCTTCCCGCTGAAGCCCTCTTTAGCGCATCTATCATAATTAGTAACTCCATAAGGTATTCATTGGTAGGCGGACAGGTAGATTGAATTATAAAAACATCTTCACCTCTTACGCTTTCCTTAATCTTAACCTTAATTTCGCCATCATGGAATATGGAAACATCAGCCTGACCTAAAGGTACATTTAAATACCTACATATCTCTTCTGCTAAATCTTTGTTGGAATTACCAGCAAATATTTTTAATACTCTTTTATCATAAGCTATCAAAATTTTATCATCTCCGTCTCTTTAAATTTCTCTTTATAGGATTTTAACTTTTATCTTCCTTCTTTTTCTTTCGCCATCCGGAAATATTCGTTTGCCTGGAACGGGCAATGGCTAAATTGCCTGCAGGCACATCCTCGGTAATAGTTGAACCAGCTCCGGTATAAGAATCTTTCCCTAATTTTACTGGTGCTACTAATGAATTGTTGCTTCCGATAAATACCCCGTCTTCTATGACAGTTTTGTGTTTTTTCTCTCCGTCGTAATTACAGGTTATAGTCCCCGCTCCAATATTGACCTTTTTACCAATTGTGGCATCGCCCAGATAGGTTAGATGAGAGGCCTTGCTGCCTTCACCTATAACAGTTTTCTTTAATTCTACAAAATTTCCTATCTTTGCTCCCTTTCCCACGACAGTTTCAGGTCGCAAATGGGCATAAGGGCCAATATTTGCTCCTTCTTTAACGGTACTGCTTTCTATTATTGAAGCCCAAACTCTAATTCCTTTTCCTATATCAGCATCAATTAGATGAGAGTAAGGCCCGATAAAACAATTACTTCCGATTTTAGTACCTTTTTCAATAATAGTGAAGGGATAAATAATAGTGTCCTGACCAATTTTAACCCCCCTCTCTATAAAGGTACTATTAGGATCAACTATAGTTACTCCCTGAAGCATCAAGTCTTGAAGAGTCTTTTGATAAACTTTCTGGGAAGCATCAGTCAGATCTAATCGATTATTTATTCCTAATATTTCCGAATAATCTTTTACTATTATATTGCCTACAGTTAATCCTTCCCTTAATAATATCTTTACCGTATCAGTTAGGTAATACTCCCCTTGTTTATTATCTGTGGTAACCTTTTCTAAAGCTTGGAACAGTTTTTCTTTATTGAAACAGTAAATTCCGCTGTTTATTTCAGTTATTTTCTTTTTATCTGTAGATAAATCTGCCTCTTCGATTATCCCCTTTATTTCACCCTTTTTATCTCTGATAATTCTTCCATAACCTTTAGGGTTTTTTAAAACAGTAGAGACCAAGGTACAACAAAAATTATTAGCCTGGTGATATTTCAAAAGCTTTTTTAGAGTTTTAACCGTTAAAAAGGGGACATCGCCGGATAAAATCAGCACATCTCCTTTAAAACCAGACAACAATTTTTCGGTTTGTAAAACTGCATGGGCAGTTCCTAACTGCTCCTTCTGTTCTACATACTCTATTTTATCACCAATTAATTCTCTTATCTTATCGCTTTTATAACCAATTATTAATATCTTTCTTTTTACTTCGAGTTGATCAACTGTATCTAATACATAATTTAAAATTGGTTTTCCCGCAAGATTATGAAGGACTTTTGGCAGATTAGATTTCATTCTCTTGCCCTTACCTGCTACCATAATAATTACGGCAGTATCTCTCATAATCATACCTCCATTTTCGTATATCGTATATCGTATATCGTATATCGAAAAAAAATAATAATGTATAATACGTAGGGGGCAGACCTTGTGTCTGCCCGTAATGCGTAACGTCTAACGACTATTCACTATCGACTAAATTAACTGGCATAACTAACTAACTGGGGAACCAATTAACCAGTTAACTAAATAACTAAGTAACGAATCAAAACTAATTTATATGGCTGGGGCGGAAGGATTCGAACCTTCGAATGCGGGATCCAAATTCCCGTGCCTTACCACTTGGCTACGCCCCAAACCAAATTTTTTTATTCTTGTAACTT
>JAHJOY010000014.1 GCA_018819665.1 bacterium | reverse complement strand
TCCTATACTATAGTATAGGAAATTTAATATTAATTTACTCAAATTTTTATTCAACTGTATTAAATTAAATCATTCTCCTTATTATCTCTGCTGTAAATTACACTAAACCCCGAGAGCTTTCCGATAGCAGCAGACGTATTTTTCACATCCAATTTAGTAAAAATCTGATGCTTATGATATTTTATCGTTTCTTTGGTGCAAAACAGTTTATTAGCTATTTCGTATTCCGTCTTTCCAGTAGCCAATAAAGATAGTATTTCTTTCTGTTGTTTACTCAGTTTATTTTCATATTTACTAAATTGGGAAAATTTCATTTCATTTAATATCTTATCAGATAATAACTTAACAATCGCTAACTGTTCTTTTTGCATATTACAGGCAATAGTAGAAACATCCAGATATCCAATTGTATTATTAAAAATTTTCAATGGTACTGCCGCACAATACCATTTCCGAAAAAATTCGCAAAAATGCTGTTCTGGGGTAAGATATACTGGCTGCTTTAACTGCGAAGCTAAGCATATGGCATTAATGCCACAAATGTTCTCCTGAAAAGAAATACCTGGTTTAATACCATTATTAACAAGTCTCTTTGTTAATGAATTGTCCCCGGCTATCGATAATAAAATTAGATCTTTATCTGTTAATAAAAAGAAATAATCTCCGGTTATCAAGTTAGTAATACTGGTAATACAATCTCTAAATACCTTTATAAGTTCATTATATTTATTTAATTTTTCTTCCAACCTTCGTCCGTCTAAAAAATGCTGAGGTTTATCGATTGTAGAATTTAAACTACTTTTAATGCATCGCTGCCAAGCTTTAACAACTTCATCTTGGGGAATGAAAAATTCCATTTCTATCCCTCCAATAATCTTGCAGTATTGTCAAAGGTTTTGAGTTTTGAATTAAGGTTTTTCGCTTTTAGCTTTAAGTTTTTAGCTATACACCGATAATTTAAATCTGAAAAATTGCATGCAAAACTAACGACTATTCACTATTCACTAACGACTAATACATTAACGACTAATTTAATTGGTTAATCAGCTTAATCTAAAAATAAATCTACGATTTTTGAATTATTAACATCTACCAAGCCTTTATTGGTTATTTTAAGATGGGGGGCCACTTCTAAAGATAGGAAAGCGATACTCATAAAAGGATTATCTACTTTAACTCCTAAATTTTTCGCAGTTCTATAAATGGAATCTAAATTTTCTTTCACCTCTAATAAAGGTCTATCTGACATCAAACCAGCAATAGGTAAAGGCAAGGAATCTACTATTTTTTCATCCACTGATATTGCCAATCCGCCTCCCATTTTAGCAATAGCTGCCCCGACATTTAACATATCTTTATCGTTAGTACCCACAATTATAATATTATGGGAATCATGGGCAACAGATGACCCCAATGCACCTCTTTTCAGGCCAATACCTTTAACTAAACCTATACTCACTTTTTCTGAAGCATGATGTCTCTCTACTACAGCAATTTTTAAAACATCACGTTTGGTATCAGAAATTACAAAGCCTTCTTCGATTTTAGGAACTTCTATATTTTCTTCAGTAATAATTTGACCTGGAGTAATTTTTATAACTCTGCATTTATTACCTCTTACGGGAATCTTAAAATCTTCGGGGTAAAGCCACTTAATATTAATTGATCCTCTAATGGGTACCTCCAATGGTTTGGGACTTAGTTCTAACAACTCTCCGTTTTCGGCAACCAATTTTCCATTATTAAAAACTTTAAGGATATTAAAATCTTTAAAATTATCAAAAACAACCAAATTAGCCACATAACCAGGAGCAATTGCACCTAAGTTCCTTAGTCTAAAATATTCAGCAGTATTCAGGGTAGCCATCCTTATAGCGGTAACAGGATCTATACCCTTCTTTATAGCAGTTTTTATAATATAATTAATATGCCCCTCTTCAATTAAATCTTTGGGGTGACGGTCATCACAACAAAAGAAACATCTCCGGGAATTATCAGGATTTATAAGTGGTAAAAGGTCGATTAAATTTCGAGTAACTGACCCTTCTCTCAATATAATATACATACCTAATCTCAATTTTTCTTTAGCCTCTTCTACTGTAGTGCATTCATGGTCAGATCTAATTTGAGCAGAAACATAGGCACAAAGGTCCTTACCGGTCAAATTAGGAGCATGTCCGTCAATGCATTTTTTTGAAGATACTACTATTTTATCCAAAACCTCAGGAATTTGGTTTAAAACTCCCGGAAAATTCATCATCTCTCCCAACCCTAAAACCCATTTTTCGTCTAAAAGGGGAAATAAATCATTTACGCTAAGGCTTGCTCCAGAAGTTCCTAAAGATGAAGCAGGAACACAAGAAGGAAGCATCATAAAAATATTTAAAGGATTATATTTGCTGGATTCCAACATATACCTGATACCTTCTAAGCCCAACACATTGGCAATTTCGTGAGGATCAATAATCACTGAAGTTGTCCCCTTTGGCACCACAGCCCTGGCAAATTCTGAAATTTTTACCATAGAACTTTCTAAGTGAATATGGCCATCCATAAATCCAGGAGACAGATAATAATTAGAAATATCTATTTCCTTATCAGCATCATATCCTTCCCCTAATCCTACAATCATATCCTTATAAATTGCAACATCGGAAATATATATTTCTCCGGAAAAAACATTAATTATCTTCCCATTTTTTAATAATAGATCTGCTTTTTCCTCTCCTCGAGCAACTTTAATAATTTCAGCAAGACTCATATTATTCACCCCTTCTTTCGTATTGCGTATTGCGTATTGCGTATTGCGTTAGAGAAATAAAAAATAATCTGTTTCAATTGTCATTGCGAGGGTGGTACTCAAGTAATATTGAGTGCCACCCGTGGCAATCCCTTCATTAAATTAAAAACTTAAAACTAAAAGCGAAAAGCCATAATTCAAAATTCAAAACTTTTTCTGCGTAGGATATAGTGTTTGGTGTAGGGGTCGGATTTATCCGACCCGAGTTGCTTTTAAAATTATTCTAACGGGCTCGATGAATCGAGCCCCTACCTCTGCCATTCCTTGGGCGTATGCAATACGCCCCTACAGTTTTTATGACATTTCTGTTTTTTCATTCTGACTTCTGACTTCTGAATTCTGAATTCTTTTTCTTAACCAGCTAACCAGGTAACTAACTAACCAACTAACTAATTTTACCCGCTATCTGCTAAAGACATGAGTTCCTCCCATATCTTTTCTACCTGTTTTTTGGTCTTGTTCAACGAACTACTATTATCTATCACATAATCAGCCATTTTAACTTTTTCTTTCATGGGTATTTGCGATTTTATTCTCTGTAAGGCCTCTTCTTTGGATAAATTATTTCTCTCGGTCAATCTCTTTACTTGTTCATCTTCATTTATATATACGACTATTATCTTATCCATTAATCTATCTATCTTAGCTTCATAGATTAAGGCAGCATCAATAATTAATATTTTTCCCTGGTTATGAGTTGTATTTTTTACTAAATCAATTTCTTTTTTTATCATTTTTATTATTTCGGGATGGGTAATTTCATTTAATTTCTTTAAAAGAGTCTGGTTTGTAAAGACTGTTTTGCCCAATTTTTCTCTATCAATAGTCAGGTTATTTCGTAAAATATCTTTCCCAAATAAATTAACTATTTTCTTCCAGGTAGGTTTGTGAGGTAAAATTACACTATGACCAAGTTTATCAGCATCAATAATTTTGGCACCTAAATCTTTAAACATTGATGCTATTGTACTTTTACCGCCTACAATTCCGCCCGTAAGACCAACAATTAATGCCATGATTCCTCCATAATTAGTCGTTAGTGAATAGTGAATAGTTCGTTAGTATAAATTCAAGTTTTCAGTTGAAAGTTTTCGGTATGCAGCTAAAAATTTAAAGTGAAAAGCGCAAAACCATAATTCAAAACTTAAAACCCTTTTCCAAACAAAGTATTGTTTTTAATGTAGGGGTCGAATTTATTCGACCCGTGTTGTTTTTTAATTCTCTGACGGGTTCGATAAATCGAACCCCTACCTTCTATTCGCTATCAGGGCGTATGCAATACGCCCCTACTTTTTTCTTTTTTTATTTTCTTCACGATATACGATATACGATATACGATATACTAATTTAATTCTGCCCAATTATT
>JAHJOY010000003.1 GCA_018819665.1 bacterium | reverse complement strand
CTACAGCAATGCTATCTGCAATTGTATTCGGCTTCACAAATTTCACTTCACCATTACCATTTACTGCCTCGACAATCGGTTTACACCCTTCTGCCTGTACCGCAACCAGTTTAGGCAAATGGTCAATAAAGCCTAAAGAAAACATATCCTTATAAGCTTTGGCCACTCCGGAGATGATACAGCCATCTCCTACCGGTACAAAAAGACAATCAGGTACTTCAAAATCCATCTGCTCAATAATTTCCAGTGCAACCGTCTTTTTCCCCTCCACCATATAAGGGTTAAAAGCAGTATTTCGGTTATACCAGCCAAATGCTCTGGTTGCTTCGATGGACAGATCAAAGGCTTCGTCATAGGTTCCTCTTACCGCAAAAACGGTTGAGCCAAATACCAGAAGCTGGGCAATCTTAGCACTCGGTGCGGTTTGGGGAACAAATATATAACTCTTTAAACCTACTGACGCAGCAGCTCCCGCAAGTGATGAGGCAGCATTCCCGGTAGAGGCACAGGTAACAATCTTTTCTCCTAATTCCCGAGCTTTTACTATCGCAATAGCAGACGGCCGGTCTTTTAAAGAAGCAGTGGGGTTCCTCCCGTCATCTTTAATCCAGAGATTTGACATCCCCAAATCTTCTCTTATTCTTTTTGCATCATATAAAGGAGTCCAACCCACTTTCAATGGCCCGATTTTAGTTATATCTTCCACCGGTAAAAGTGGTAAATATCTCCACATTGAATATTCACTTTTCATTTTAAGTGTTTCTTTAGTAAATATTTTTTTAATTTTAGAATAATCATAAATAATTTCTAAAACGCCTTCGTCTCCGCATTTCGGACAATTGTATCTTACTTCATTTGAATCATATTCTGTTCCACACAATAAGCATTTTAATTTCTTTACATAACTCATCTCTATTTTCCCTCCCTGGCATATGGAATTCCTAATTCCTTAGAAAGTTGTGCATTTACAATAATCGTCTCTTTTTAGGGGTAGATATGGGTTCCCGTTTCGCCTTTTAGTGCTTTTTCTAACGATTCCGGATTAGTAACTATTGCCTCTTTTCCTCCGGCTTCCAGAAATCTTACAATAGCTTGAATTTTGGGAAGCATACTTCCCTTGGCAAAATGTCCTTCCTCAATATATTTTTTAGCCTCTACCGCAGTTAATTTGTCTAAGGTAATTTGATTTGGTTTATTGAAATTCAAACAAACTTTTTCTACTGCTGTGGAAATAACAAAGACATCCGCATTAATATTTATAGCCAGTAGACTTGAGGCATTATCTTTGTCGATAACCGCATCTACGCCTTCCAGTGTGCCATCCTCATTACGAAGTACCGGAATTCCGCCTCCGCCAACACCAACTACACTAAAACCACTTTTTACTAACATCTCAATGGCTTCCTGTTCTACAATTTCTACCGGCATAGGAGAAGGCACGACTCTTCTATATCCTCTTCCCACATCATCAATAATAACCCAATCAGGGTGTTCTTTTTGCAGTTCTTCTGCCCGTTCTTTGGTATAAAATGTACCTATGGGTTTGGCAGGGTTTTGAAATGCGGGGTCGGTTTTATCTACCACTACCTGAGTCACTACTGTAGCTGTATTTTTTTTAATCCCTCTCTTTTTAAATTCATTATAGAGTGCCTGCTGAATCTGATATCCGATAGCTCCTTGAGTGTCTGCTCCACAATTCACCAAAGGTACCGGATGCATTCCTGCTGATTCTTGGGCAATTTCTGAACGTCTTAAAATAAATCCCACCTGAGGACCATTCCCATGAGTAACTACTACATCATAACCCTGTTCAGTCATTCCGGCAATGTGTTTGGCTGTTTCACATACTGCATCATACTGATCTTCCACTCTTTCATGCTGCTTATCTTTAATAAGGGAGTTCCCTCCGATAGCTAATACTGCTAATTTAGTCATTTTTTATTTCCATCCTTTCGCCATAGTTAAAGCCATAATGGCTTTTTGAACATGTAATCTATTTTCTGCAATATCATAAATAATAGAACGTGGACCACTGGCCACTTCGTCATCTACTTCGTTTCCCCGGTCTATAGGCATAGGATGAATATAGTAAGCATTATCGGTAAGGGAATCAAGCTCTTTAGTATATCTCCAATCCTGATATTTTAAAGCCAATTTCTTATCCTCTTCTTTTCCTATACTGTATCTATTTGGACTCATCCATTGACGGGCATATACAACCTGTGCTCCCTTTACCGCTTCAAACCTATCATGGGTAATTTCAAATTTTGCTCCCGTGGCTTCAGCATTCTTTTTAGCCTGGGCAATTACTTCCGGGTCAAGGTCAAACCCCTCAGGATAAGCCAGGGTAAAGTCCATACCATACCTGGGAAGAAGCAAGATATCTTCCTGCACAGAACTCCAGGAACGCACCATTGAAGAATAACCCCACATCATAGTTATTTTTTTACCTTTTACTTCACCCATATGTTCCTGAAGACCCATTAAATCAGCCAGTCCCTGACAGGGGTGATATTTATCGTGAGCCATAGAAACAATAGGGATGGATGAATATTTAGTATATTCTCTAAGCAATTCTTCACCCTGTCCATATTCATCAATCGCGTCTTCAAGTATTCGAATACCCAATCCTACGGCATATCTACTCATAACCATCGCTGCATCTTCTATTGTCTCCCCTGCTTTCCCTTTTTCTTTTAATCTCATAGATTTGGGTTCAAGAAACTGAGCATGCCCTCCTAACTCCGTAGCCGCTGATTCAAAAGATTGTCTGGTTCTTACTGAGGGATTGTAAAAGAACATCAGAAAAGTTTTATCTTTAAGAATCTCGGTATAAGGTTTCTCATAGCGGTATTTTTTCATATCTTTAGCAACCGCAAGTACTTCATCAAGTCCTTCTTTTTCCCAATCCTGGGTAGTAATTAAATGTTTTTTATATAATTCTGTCATTTTTTTCCTCCTATTATATTAGTCGTTAGTGAATAATAATTCGTATCGCGTATTGCGTATCGAGTATCGCGTGAAAAAATTAGCTCTTGTGGGCACGATGCATCGTGCCCCTACAACAT
>JAHJOY010000158.1 GCA_018819665.1 bacterium | reverse complement strand
GGGCGGACGGGAATTAACGCTTGTGGAGATGCTAAGGTTGCAGCCGCAAGGCAGTGGGTGTCACTGAAGCAAGAATCCACGGGGCTTGCCTCGTGTGAGCGTCAATACATTATCTCGATGAACCTTTCTTACTGTTCCGTAATCAGCTAATTACATAATCAAAACCTACTTTCGTGAGGGTAAACCCTGCTTAGCAGATACTAACTTAGCAGGGTAAACTGCAGAGGGAATCCATCATTATAGTAGGGGCGTATTGCAATACGCCCCTACTTGCTTGCAACTTCTTTTTCTCTTCACACAATACGCAATACGATTTATTTCTTGCTTCTGGTTTTTAAATTTTATCGTATCTACTTATCACTTATTACATATTACACATTACTGAATTTCTATACGCAATACGATATACTTATCCTTCTTATTTTCCCTGATTTTTTTCTATTTTCTTAACGCAATACGCGATACGAAGTTAGTGTAAACTTTAGTGGGGTAGTTAGAAAGAAGAATACTACTTTTTCTATCTTTTCTTTCGCTTTCTTAACTCGATACTATATTTATAAATTTGACAGGGAAGAAAATGTATGTTATTATTAGACTGACGGTCAGTCTATAAAAGGAAAAAGAGAAAAGGAAATGAATTATGGCAAGAATTACTAAAGAATACTACGAACGAAAAAACGAAATTCTTGATGCCGCTCAAGAACTCTTTCTAACTCAAGGATATGAAAAAACTTCTGTTGATAATATTATCAAAAAAGTAGGCGTAGCCAAGGGTACCTTTTATTATTATTTTAAATCCAAAGAAGACTTGCTGGACAAATTAGTTAAAAGAATGACCGATAAAATTCAGATAGAAATAAAAAAAATAGTTGAAAAGAAGGATTTAGATGCCATCAATAAATTAGAAAAAGCTTACTCTATTGCTGGTAATATAAAATTAGAAAATATTCATCTAATAAAACTGATGTTAAAAATACTATACGAAAAGGATAATTTAATCCTTAGGTATAAAATATATAAGAGTAATGTAGAATTATTGGTGCCTGAATTTGCTAAAATTATAGAACAAGGAGTAAAAGAGAAATTATTTAACACTCCCTATCCTTATGAAGCAGCGAAGTTATTCTTCGAGTTAGGGTGGATGTTAGGTGATACAACAAGTAAACTTTTTTTAGAATTAGACGAAAAACCTGAAAACATGGATAAGATGGTAAAAGAGATTGAGGTTTACGAAGATGCTATGGAAAGAATCCTGGGAGCCAAAAAAGGAACTATTAATATAAGTCAACCGGGAGATGTTGAAAAATTTTCAAGAGAAACTAAAAAAATAAAAGATTAAGGGTAATTAGAGCGAATAAGGAGAGAGGCTGTTTATAATAAATAATTAAAAGACTTAAGAATTTAGTAAAGGAGGAAAAGCAAATGGCTTTACTGGAATTAAATAAGGTGAAAAATGTTTAAATGAGCCTCAAGTGTATCTATCTACTATGGAATCTATTATAAACAAAGTAAAAACAAGTCAAAGGGAGGAATGAAAATGATAAGTGTTGAGAATTTGTATCACGACTATACTGGGAAGGAGCAGTATGCGGTAAATGATGTGTCTTTTAACATTAAGAAAGGAGAGGTATTTGGATTTTTAGGACCAAGCGGTGCAGGCAAAAGTACTACGCAAAATATTATGACAGGTCTGCTAAAGCTACAAAAAGGTGAGGTGTTGTATGAAAGCAATTCTATTACAAAAATGAAGTCGGAATTTTATAACAACATAGGAGTTTCATTTGAGTTTCACAATTTATACACAAAATTGACTGGCTATGAAAATCTAAAGTACTTTGCTGGTTTGTTTGATGTACCAACTGCTGACCCAATGGAACTACTGGATATGGTAGGATTGAGAGCTGACGCAAATAAAAGAGTTGCTAATTATTCAAAAGGCATGATGCAAAGAATAGTTTTTGCTCGTTCTTTAATTAACAACCCTAAAATACTCTATTTAGATGAGCCTACATCAGGACTTGATCCAACGACAGCGAGTCAAATCAGACAGTTGATAAAACGCAAAAAAGAAGAAGGTTGTACGATTTTTTTGACTACACATAATATGTTTGCAGCTGATGATCTTTGCGATAGAGTTGCTTTCCTGAATGAAGGGAAAATCGTAGCTATGGATACACCGAGAAACTTGAAAATGAAACATGGAGAAAAATCTGTAGTAGTCGAGTTTGCAGGTGAAAAGGGAATAAAAAAGTCAGTATTTTTCTTAGACAATGAAGAGGATAAAAAACAACTTAATAAAATTATCTTAAACAAGGAAGTTCAAACAATACATTCACAGGAGGCAACTCTAGAGCAAACATTCATTAAGTTGACCGGAAGGGGGCTCATATAATGAGCAAACTTTTTAATTTATACGTTCAAGATATGAAATTACTTTTAAGAAACTCTTTTGCATGGCTAATGATGGGTACAATAATTATTTTTCTCATTTTGTATCATTTTGTAATAACAGATTCTATTGAACACGAAATAACTATGTACTTTGTAGACAATAGTAAAGGTCATATAATGGAGAGTGCGCTTGAGGGAAGAAATGTAGACAACGTAGTATTTATAAGTAATATTGAAGAACTTGAACAACTTATTTTAGACAAAGAAACACAAGTGGGAATAGTTTTTGAAGGAACTATACATGAACCACGTTTTACAATTGTTCACGGTGAAAATATGAGAGAAGAAAATGTGAACTTAATTCGTGCATCGCTTAGAAATATGATATTAAATATGGCGGGTGTTAGTGTAGACGCTCAATACTCAACGAAATTTTTAGGGGATAGAGTAGAGCCAATTCCTCAAAATAAGATGTTGATACCTATATTTTTAACCTACGAAGTAGTAATGTTTAGCTTTTTCCTAAGTGCAGTATTTATGTTTGAAGAAAAAGCTGAAGGAAGTATTAAAGCATATCGTATTACACCAACGGGTACAGCAATATATATTGTGTCCAAAACTCTTGCTTTTATCACAAAAGGGATTGTATATGCACTGCTGTTAATACTACTGACGATAGGTTTTGAAGTTAATTTCTTAGCACTAATTCCTATATTAATGCTAGGCATAGCACTATTCGGATTTATGGGAATGAGCATAGCTACATTTTTCAGCAACATATCTGAATACATATTTGTAGTGATGGGTGTGTTAATAATAAGTATGCTACCAATTTTTACAATTTTAATTCCTAGCTTTTCACCTTTTTATATTGAGTGGATACCGTCTTTTCCAGCACTATATAGCATAAAAGAAATATTGTTTCCTACGGGAATTGACTTAGGTAGACAAGTCATAACACTCGTGGGCATGAATATTATCGCATATGCATTATGTCACTTTCTTGTAACTAAGAAGCTGATGAAGGAGGGAGCATAATGAGAAAAATATGGAGTATGATTATAAAAGATTTCACTATAGCAACAAGGGATCGTCTGATGGTATTTGTTATTTTCTATGCAGTGATTTTTGCATTCGTAATTAGAATATTTGTACCGACTGTAGAAAGCACGCAGGTAAAATTCGCCGTATATGAAGGTGTTGGTGAGCAAGTGATAAGTCAAATTGAAGATTTCGGTGAAGTAGATTTATTTGAC
The DNA here is from genome assembly GCA_018819665.1 of bacterium. Classification (GTDB taxonomy): domain Bacteria; phylum Atribacterota; class Phoenicimicrobiia; order Phoenicimicrobiales; family Phoenicimicrobiaceae; genus Sediminicultor. The sequence continues at coordinate 1,179 of JAHJOY010000158.1, read as the reverse complement.
AGTGTGGAAAGTGTATATGATAGAGTAGAGAGAATTGATTCAATCGCTGGAGTAGTAATGGAAGGTGAAACAATTCAGCTAGTATTTGAAGGAAATGAGCCAGAAGGGCTAATAGACACTTACAAAATGATACTAGCAGAAATTACTTCGCCAGAAATACCAATTCCTATTGATTATAGGGCAACAGAAGAAAAAGGTTCACTATTGATTGATTTGCTTACTGTAATATTAGTAGTAATGGCTATTTATGTTGGAGCACTTAGTGCAGGGCTCAACATAGTTAATGAAAAAGAAACGAAAGCTATTTGCGCAATAGCAATATCCCCGTTAAATTTTGGAAAATACATTATTAGCAAATATGCAACATCTCTATTTATTGGATTGTTTGGAACACTGTGCGCAAGCCTAATTCTGGTGGGATTAACCATTGACTATGTGAAATTACTGTTAGTAGTAGTTTTTTCTGGGGCAATGGTAATAGCAACTTCAATGTTTGTAGGTGCTTTTGCCGAAAATCAAATGAGTGCGTTAGTTCTACAAAAAGTTACAGCATGGCTATATATGATAGTTCCAATATTAACATTCTTTGTAAGTGAAAAATGGCAAGTTATATTTTATCCACTACCGACTTATTGGCAAGTTATGATGATAAAAAATGTTTTTCTTACAGAAGTACAAAAATTTGATTTCTGGTTTTCAGGCATAATGACATTCGCAACAGGATTTGTGATGCTTCTAATTTTGGGTAATATTTTCAGAAAAAAAGTTCGCATATGATACAAGGTCGTGTATTGCGGAGACGTTTCATTTAACACATTCTTGAGAGAAACGATTATATTTTTTAGGAGGTGAAAGTTCATGGAATGGTATTGGTGGGCATTAATAGGTGTAGGAGTAGTTGTTATTGGGTATGTCAAGATTAAAGTGTTGCAAAAAATGAGGGACAAAAGCAAAAAATAATCTGTCCTCTATTTTAGGCCCTTTTTTTGCAGGAAATGTCACCAACAATTTGAATGAAAATGTAGGGCTAATTTTGGGTATGGCAAATTATGAAATCGATGAATTTTCTCAAGTTAATTTAAAGCGATAATATGGCAAATTATGAAATCGATGAATTTTCTCAAGTTAATTTAAAGCGATAATAGGGGTCAGGTCTTGCAATATAACAAAGGATATGCT
>JAHJOY010000001.1 GCA_018819665.1 bacterium | reverse complement strand
TTTATTACTATTCACTAACAACTAAATGGAAAAGCGATACTAACTAATAATCTCGTCACCTATCAGGTTATTGAAATATTACCTAAAATTTTTTAATATTACTTATCAGGCTGAAGAACTATTTTAATAGAATTTTTTTTCTTTGCTCGCCTGAAACCTTCTTTCCAGTTACTTAAGGGAAGTACATCACTAACCAATTCTTTTAAATTTACTTTCCCTTCGTTTACCAGATTTATTGCCTTATCCCAGGAAGAGGGTTTCTGAGTACGAGAACCAATAATACTCAGCTCTTTGTCAAATAAGATTTGATCAAATCTAAGTTTAATCGGTTGATGGATAATTCCTTCCTGAATATATCTACCCCCTTTCCTTATAAAATTTAATCCATACTCCACAGCTTCAACAGAACCGGAACATTCAAAAACCACATCTACGCCATACCCTAATGTTAATTTCGACAAATAGTTCTTAATATCCTTCTTTTTTATGTTAAAAATTTGATTAATTCCAATTTTTTCTGCTGTAGATAATCTTTTTTCATCACCTTCAATTCCACAAATAATTACTTTTGCTCCTAAAGACTTAGCAATTTGAGCAGTTAACAACCCCAGAGGTCCCGGTCCTAATACCAAAACTGTTTCATGGGGCAATAAATTAGCTTGTTCCATTACTGCATGGGTAGCGCAAGATAAAGGTTCAAAAAGAGAAGCGGAATTAAAATCAATATGAGGAGGAATTTGGTGGATGCTTTCTTTTCTTATCACAAAATATTCAGCAAAAGCCCCGTTAACAGCGGATCCCAAACCTTTACGATGAATGCATAAATTATAATCTTTGCTCTGGCAATATTTACATTGGCCACAGATATAGGCAGTAGTTTCAGTAGTAACTCTGTCTCCTACTTTTATATCCTTTACTTCTTCCCCTACCTCTACCACAACCCCGGCAGTTTCGTGTCCTAATACCACCGGAGGTTTTAGGGCTGAATAACCATAAAGATCAGTTCCACAGATTCCCGTAGCCTCCACTTTAACTTTTACTTCATTCGCTTGAGGAATAGGTTCGGGAATTTCTCTCAATTCTATATCATTTTCACCTTTTCCGTATTTGACTAAAGCCTTCATTTCTTCCTATCCTTTTCTTCTTTCTTATACGCTATTAAGGCGTATGCAATACGCCCCTACATCTTTTTATTTCCATCTTACGCAATACGCGATACAATTTCGTTGTTCGTATCTCGTATCTAGTCTCGAAAGAAAAATAAATTCAAACACACAACTTTTTTAATTTTTTAATATTTCCAACTATTTGTTTTTTTGCGAGATACGATTCACGAGATACGATATACGAATCAAGGTATCACCGCTATTTTAATGCCTTTATGGGCCAACATCATCTCTATTACGGTAGATATTTCGCCAAGGGGAAGCTCGTCAGTAATTAGCGAATCGATATCAATCGCTTTATTACAAATTAAATTTAAAGCTCTTTTAACATGTCCGGGTGTATGATGAAAAACTCCCTTTATGTTTATTTGGGAATAGTGGATTAAACTGGTATCAATAGAAACTTTCGTGCCTCTTTTACATCCCCCAAAAAGATTCACCGTTCCTCCCTTTCTTACCATCGATATAGCCTGTTCCCAAACCTCTGGTAACCCGACTGCTTCAATGGCTACATCTGCTCCTCTCTTATCTTCAGTAAATTTTTTCACTTCTTCAATAGGATTCTGCACTTTAGCAACATTTATTGCCTTATGGGCTCCTAACTTCGTGGCTAATTTTAATCTCTCCTCAAGTATATCAGTTATAATAATTCTTGCCCCCTTTAATTTAACTACTTGTAAAAACATTAAACCTATCGGGCCTGCTCCGTTTATAACCACTGTGTCACCTAAATTAATTTTTGATTCTTCAACTCCATGAACTACGCAAGAAAGGGGTTCTAAAAATGCTGCTTCTTTATAGCTTACTGTCTCGGGAAATAACAATAAATTTTGGGAAACAATTATTCCGGGAACTTTTATATACTCTGCAAAAGCACCACTTAATTGAATAAATAAACTATCACACAAACTATGTTCACCATTTTTGCAGTAAAAACAGGAATTACAAGGGGCAGAATTAGCGGCTACTACTCTCATTCCCGGTTTAAATTTTTTAACCTTACTACCTACTTCTACTATATCACCGGCAAACTCATGTCCAAAAACAAAAGGCGGATTAAATAAATGATGCCCTCTTAAGTAGGTTTTACGATCTGTTCCGCAGGTAAGTGCGGCTCTCACTTTTACTAAAACTTCGTCAGAACCGATATCGGGAATATTAATTTCTTCTAATCTTACCTGGCCAGGTGCATAAAATACAGCTGCTTTCATAGTTTTGTTTTTTAAATTTATATTTTTATTTTCTATATTTTTTGAAATTGTAAGTCTCCTCTCATCCTTCTTTAACTTTAATGGCTAAAGATAATATTGATTAAATTAGTAAATCCTAAATCTTATGTGATTTGGTAATTAAAATATTCCTCTTTAAAATTATATTTATGGTATAGGTATAGATAAATATTTGAATGGGCTCTGCCACTATTCGCGGGGGTATTAATACTTTCCAAGAAAGCCCGAATAAAATATTTAAAAAATACGGTATTAAAATAATAGAAGTTATCACCTGCCCTACGGTAATAGCTATTCCTAAATTAAAAACATTAGGTTCATTTTTTTTCATTAAAATCAAGATGGTCGCTGGAATTATTCCGGTCAAAGCAGAAGTTAGAGTAAAGTGAGGCATATAGGCACCTATAGGATTGATGAAATATCCCAACAGGTCAGAAAAGGCTCCGATTAGCCCTCCGGCTAATGGACCAAATATAATACCTCCTAAAATTATGGGTAATCTTCCCAGACCGATCCTGATTCCCTCTACTCCTCCAATTGCAACACGTAGACTGGCTATCCGAGTTAAAATTATACTTAAAGCAATTAGAAGACCCATAGTGGTAATTTTATGGGACGATATTTTCATTTTTTATCTTTCCCTCCTTGATATAGCATTATTATAATATATATAGCTTTATATCTGCTACATCAAGAAGAATTTTTGTAAAAGGCATTTTCGATGTAGCAGCGGACGCGATGACCTACCGCAGGACTAAAGAATTTCCCAACAGAAACCCTTAATCCTTTCGTTTAGAGACAACGTCCCATTCTCTAACACTTAACGCAAGTCACCTACTCTTGCTAATTATTTACCTTATTAAAAACAAATCACCTCCCCCTCTTCTCTTTATTTTAAAGAATATATTATCCTATTACCTCTTTAAATACTCTTAAGAAATTTTCTCCCAGTATTTTCTTGATATCCTTTTCCTTATAACCTCGATCAAGTAACTCTTCAGTGAGATTAGGAATTTTATCAACTCCCTCTAAGCCCAAAGGGAGACCACCTGTGCCATCAAAATCAGAGCCTAATCCTACACAATCTACTCCCACTTTTTCTACCAAATAATCAATATGTTTTACCACATCTTTTACGGTAGTTTTTCTTTTTTCTTGAGTTAAAAAATTAGGTACAAAGGTTATCCCTATTACTCCACCCTTATCAGCTAAAACTTTAATTTGCTCATCTTTTAAATTTCGAAGATGGGGACATAAAGCATAACAATTAGAATGAGAAGCAACAATGGGAGTCTTACTTCTTTTAATCACATCCCAAAAACCAGTCTCTGAAAGGTGAGACACATCAATCAACATCCTCAGGTCATTCATCTCATCTATAACTTTTAAGCCAAACTCGGTTAAACCACTGCCAGTTCGGGATTCACCAATTCCGTCCGCAATCTGATTTCTTTGATTCCAGGTGAGAGTTAAGAGCCTGACTCCTAATCTATACAATACTCTCAATACTCCTAAATCACCTTCTAAAGCCTCTCCTCCTTCAATGGAAAGGATAGCGGCAATCTTCCCTGCTCTATTTGCTTCCTTTATCTGATTATAATTAGTGACTAATGATATATCATCCTGGTTATTCTCTATTTCTCTATAAAAACAATCAATTAGTTGTAAGGTTCTTTTTAATGACCTATCCGGTTTATAAATGTCTTCTATAAAAACAGCAAAAAACTGGACATCAATCCCTCCTTCTTTCATTCTGGGGATATCCAGGTGACCGGTAGTTGATTTTTTCTCTAAGGTTCTTTTATGGTTCATAACCTTTAAAATAGTATCGCAATGCCCATCAAATACTATCGCCTTCTGGTGTATCTGTTTTGCTTTGATTAAATGCGTATTAGCCTCTACCAAATTTAATTTCACCTACTTTCATGATATATAAATTAAATATTACTCGGTAAATTTATTTTTTCAG
>JAHJOY010000157.1 GCA_018819665.1 bacterium | reverse complement strand
TTCCCGATTCACTCCAATTAAAATAGCTATCTCCCTTTTTGATAAATTCGATCTTTTTTTTAATTGTTGGATCAAATCTTTTTTCTGTTTAGTATGTTCTCTTCTTTTCAAATCCTCTTTTTTTAAGTTTCTTGACTTCAGATACCCATTTATATATTCGTTAACATTTTCTTCATCTATTTCAGGTTTTATAGTCTCTTTCATCTCCAGAAAGTTCTTTTCTTCATTATTCTTGGGGTCAAATCTTTTCGCTTTTTATTTATATTAATCATTGAGTTGATATTTTTTAATAATATTTGTTAATGATTTCTACTTTTTATATTTAAATGAAATATCTAATTTTGCCCTAAAAGTTAGCTTAGCATCTTTCTCTACTTTGATATCAAGCTTATTTACTTCGGCTATCCTAATTTCCTCAATCGATTTAGAAGCAGTCTCTAATGCAACTCTTGCTGCGTCCTCCCATGATTTTTCACTGGTACCTACAATTTCGACAATTTTGTATACACTTCCCATTTCGCACCTCCTATAAAATTCTTATTTTTATTCACTTTATCGAATATTTCAACAATAGTTAATCTTACTTATCTGCATCAATACATAAATACATTAGATAAAGAAAGATAAAAAGAAGTCAGTTTATAATTCGGATCATTATATCTCCTGCGGTCTTTCTCTGATCTTCGTTCTTTCCCGGAACGTCGCTCTTTCTTTTCCATAAGATTTTCTCCTTCGTTTACTCAAATTTAAAGCCTTTCTCTTTGAAGAGCTTAAGGCAAGCGTCTACTACTTCCGGGTCATAGAGGATGCCTTTGTTTTGGGTGATTTCTTCTAAGGCTTTATCTATACCTAAGGCAGGTCGGTAAGGACGGAAGGAAGATATTGCTTCCACCACATCAGCTAACCCTATAATTCTGGCTTCCAGTAGTATATCTTCACCTTTAAGACCCTGGGGATATCCTGAACCATCTAACCTTTCATGATGCTGAAGGATAATTTTAGCTACAGAATAGGGGAAATCTATGGATTTTAAGATATCATACCCTATTTGGGAATGCCCTTTGATTAGACTAAATTCTATATCAGTTAATTTACTGGGCTTACTCAAGATTTCAGTGGGCAGGCCGATCTTTCCGATATCATGAATTAAGGAGGCTATCCTTATCCCTTCAATCTTATCTTCAGGAAGGCCTAATTCTTGGACAAGGGGAACGGCTAATTGGCAGACCCGGTGTTGGTGACCGGAGGTATAGGGGTCTTTGGCTTCTATTATCTTAGACATGGTGTCAATGGCTGCATCCATGGTCTTTTTTAGTCTCTGGTAACTTTGTTGGAGTTTTTGTTCTGCTTTTCTCTGTACAGTAATATCTTTAGACAGACCAATAACACCGGTTACTTTACCTTCTTTCTCTCTATAAGGTATCTTATCGGTAATTAACCATCTTATTCCGTCAGGTGTTGTATAAGGTTGGATGATATTCCTTTTTGGTTTTCCGGAAATAATAACTTCCCGATCATCTTTTCTCATTTTCTCAGCCTGTTCCTTGGGAAAAAGCTCTTCTGCAGTCTTGCCTACTATATCTTTTACAGGCACCTTCAACGAATTAGCCAGAGTCTTGTTTGCTCGGATAATTCTACCTTCTGTATCTTTATAAAAAATTATAGCAGGAACAGAGTCCATAATCATTTGCAGTTCGTCTTTTGCATTCTTCACATTTTCTTCTACCTGCTTACGTTCGGTTATCTCTTTTCGAACCTCTTCAAATAATCGAGCATTCTCCAAAGCTATCGCAGCTGCATTAACTAAGGGTTGTAATTTTTTAATATCATCTTTAACAAATTTACCTGGGGTATCACCATCCAAGTTCAATAATCCTACAACTTTATTGCCTAAACAGACAGGCATAGACAAACGTGATCTTATCCAGCTGGTTTCCTTAAAAATAATCCAACGGGTATCCTTATAAGTATCGGTAATTAGTAGGGGTTTTGCTAATTTAATCACTTCTTTATACAGAGAAAGTTTATCCACTGGATAGGTAAAATTATTTACAAATTTTTTACTACCATATTTATCGTATCCCACTGAATGAACATTATATAATCCTCCTTTTTCAATAAGGAAAACGTTACAGGCAGAATAAGGGACAAGACGTTTTACTTGTCGAAACACCTCCTCTAATACATCCGAGAGGCTGAGTTTTGAGGTAAGAATAAGAGCAACTTTAGCTAATGTCTCTGCCTTTAAATGTTGCTCCCGTTCCTTTTTTAGTAATGATTTTCGTTTCTTTTCGGCTCTCTTGCGTTCGGTGATATCACGGATATAAACTATAAGTCTAGGTTTATTTCCAATGTTGATAAGCTTGGTAGCAATTTCCGTAGGGAAAATAGTACCGTCTTTCTTTTTACTAATACGTGCTACGAATTTACCATAGGTTGTTTCTTTTTCGGTAATAATTTTAGGTAATGTCTTGGCAAACTCTTCAGGAACTAAGTCGGCAATAGCTAAACCGACTATTTCTTCCTTAGTGTAGCCGAACATTTTTGTTCCGGCAGTATTACATTCAAGTACGCGACCTTCTACTGTCTCCAAAAAAACAGCGTCAGTAGCCATTTCTACCTGAATTCTATATTTTTCTTCTGATTCTGCTAATTCGGTAATGAGTTGTTCTTCGGTCTTTTTCGTATCTTTCATTTTTTTTAGATCTCCTAAAATAAAGAATCAGTCCGCTTATTTTATCTTATCTTTGTGTACTCCTCCCATCATCATACCCAATTCCCCAACACTGACTTCGTTTCGTTTTACCACTCCCATAATCTTGCCTTCGTAGATAACTGCAATACGGTCAGCGAGTGATAAAATTTCGTCCAGGTCATCAGAAATAAGAAGAGTTGCCGTTTTTAATTTTGTCCTCTGTTCAATCAGTTGACGATGAACATATTCCGTAGCACTGACATCTAAGCCGCGCGTAGGTTGAGAGGCAATCAGAACACCGGGTTTTCGGGAGAGTTCTCTTGCCAGGATTAATTTTTGGATATTTCCGCCGGATAAGCTTTTTAAGGAAGTATAGCGGGAAGGAGTCCTGATATCAAAGTCACTTATTAGACGCTCGCTTTCCCGGGCAATGTTTTTGAAATTCATAAATATTCCATTAGCATAAGGTTGATGTATATGATCTTTAAGAATCAGGTTTTCCTCTACAGTAAATTCCTGTACTATACCATCTCGTATTCGTTCTTCGGGAATATAAGAAAGGCCATACTCGAGAAGTTGAGAAGGAGCCCAATTGGTAACCTCTGTCCCTTTTATATACACTTTGCCCTTTGTAGGTTTCCGCAGACCTGCAATGACTTCTGCAAGTTCACTTTGACCATTTCCCGAGACCCCAGCAATTCCAAGAATCTCACCAGAACGTACTTCAAGGTCAATTCCCCGTAGAGCAGGAAGGCCTTCATCTCCCTGAACCCAAATTCCTTCTAAAACAAGAGTTGCTCTCCCAAGTTTTACTGAAGGATGTTCAACTTGCAAGAGAACTTCTCTCCCCACCATAAGGCGAGCAAGTTTCTCTTGAGTTGCTTCAGCGGTAGGAAGAGTCTTCACTACATGACCATCACGTAGTATCGTTATGCGATTGCTCAACGATAGAACTTCGCGAAGTTTATGGCTGATAAAAATAATAGTATACCCTCTCTTTACCATACTCCGCAAGACGCGAAAGAGTTCTTCCACCTCTTGCGGAGTAAGAACAGCAGTTGGTTCATCCAAGATAAGGAGAGAAGCTCCGCGATATAAGATCTTTATTATTTCCACTCGTTGTTGTTCTCCTACGGAGAGTTGCCATACTTTTGCCTCCGGGTCAACATACAGCCCGTGATCTTTGGCCAGTTCTCTAATACGTTCTGAGACAACATCAAGGTCAAGAAGATATTTTCGTGAGGACCGAAGCCCTAAGGCGACATTTTCTGCTACGGTAAGGGTAGGGACAAGCATAAAATGCTGGTGCACCATCCCAATCCCCAGTCGAATTGCATCCAGCGGAGAACGAATGTTAACCAATTTTTCGTTAACATAAATTTCACCTTTATCCTGGTGATATATGCCGTAAAGGATTTTCATCAGGGTACTTTTCCCAGCTCCGTTTTCGCCAAGAAGGGTATGAACTTCTCCTGCACGAACATCAAAATCAATTCGGTCATTCGCCAGCACACCCGGGAACTGCTTAACTATTCCCCGCATCTCTAATTTTTCGACTTTGGTTAAATTTGTTATTTTAGATATATCTTTTTTCATATTAAAATGTAAACCAGAGCTCCGTATGGGCACTCTTAATCTTTCTTTACTTCTCTACTTTGACCTCAATGTTTCCTTTAACTACATCCTCAATAGTTTTGCCTACAAGCGCTTCGTCATTTACGATAATTTTGAGGCCGCCGTTAGCTAAGTTAAGAGTAAAGATTTTCCCTCCTCTCTCTCCCTTCTTAATCATTTCAATCATCGGCCTGAGTGCAATTGTCCAAACAACATCTACATTAGAAACTACATTCTTGGGGGCAAGAGGAGTTGGACGCCCCGGACAAGTACTCATAACTCGATATCGATTTTTCCTTCGATAATGTCCTGGATCGTCTTTCTTACAAGTGCCTCCTGGTTCACGACGATCTTGAGACCTCCGTTAGCCAGGGTGAGTACGTAAGCGCTCCCGCCCCTCGTCCCCTCTCTGACCAACTGGATCATCGGCTTGAGAGCCACGGTCCAGTCGTAGACCTGGTTGGCGACGACGACCTCGGGAGCAAGTGATGTTTGATCGGCCTGTGTCCCGAACCAGAGGACCCCGCGCTGGCGCGCTACCCCGATGGCTCCAACTACCATTTGGGCTGTCCCGGTGAGGACGTCGGCTCCAACGTTGATGTGCGTCTGTGCAGCCTCGGAAGCGAGGGCGACGTCGCTGAAAGAACCAATCCAGCTAATGTTCACTTGAGCATCCGGCTTGGTTGCCAGCACCCCAGCCTTGAATCCTTCGACGTACAGCTTAGCGTCACCGGTCTCAATCGGGCCGATCACCCCGATGATCCCAGTCTGGGAGAGTTTCGCTGCCAGAACACCGCTGACGTAGCCTCCTTCCTCAGAGCGCGCCTCGTAAGCGAATATATTCGTGATCCCCTGATCGGAGAAGGTGTTTACCGTCGTTCCCCAGGCGAAGCTCGTGTTGGGAAAATCGGGGGCGATTTCCACCAAGGAGCTTCCATACTGCGAACCATGGGCAATTACCAGGTCATATCCCTCGCTGGCATAGTCTCGAATAGCAGCAGCAGCGTCCGCTACCACAAACATGCTCTCCGAATAGACAAATTGAAATTCTTCCTTACCCATCTCCTCTTGGATCGCGACCATGGCATCGTACATGCTCTGGCTGAAGGCCAGATCATTGATGGAACTTGGCATGATAACCGCTACCCGAAAGGCTTTCGCATTTGCTCCGAACCCAAGAGAGAAAACAAGAATACTTATCATAACAATAATTATTATATTTTTTTTACACTTCATCATTTTATCCTCCTATCTTTTTATTTTAGAATACAGAAAAACATTTTTCTTCTAAAGCTTTTTATTTTATTTGCCACCTCCTCTTTTATTATTCCCCCCGCTCAAATGGTTTGTTTAATGCTTTAGGCGGACGTACGTAGCGTTTAGCCATAGCGGCGAGTACCACAATAGTAACAATATAGGGTAACATCAAAGTAAAATCAGAGGGAATATTAATCCCTTTTACCTGAATCCATATTTGAATAGCATTTACAGTGCTGAATAGAAGTGCACCGCTGAGAACACTTAAAGGACGCCATGCTCCGAAATATACCAGGGCAACGGCAATAAAGCCCATCCCATTAGTTAAATTTTGCTGAAATACATTAAGCAGTGCAATAGAAAGAGATGCACCGGCAATCCCCGAGAGCATTCCACCAAATATTACCGTTAAATAACGAATACGCACAATATTAACCCCTAATGAATCAGCTGCCTCCGGGTGTTGCCCTACAGCTCGAATACTAAGGCCCAAAGGTGTCTTATTCAATATAAACCAGGAGATAGGAACCAGGGCAAATGCACCATATACCAGGATATTTTGACGGAAAAAGATTTCGCCCACAATCGGAATGTTAGAAAGCAAGGGGATAGACAAAGGAGAAAAACCGCTTACTGTTTGTACTGTTCCTATCATAGTTCTAAATAAAAGACTGCTTAGCCCGAGACCAAATATGTAAAACCCAATCCCACTAATCCCCTGCTGAGCTTTTAAGGTAACATTAACAAAAGCAATCAGAAGACCAAATATCCCCCCAACCACTATTGCAACTAACAAACCAAGTCCAAGATTTCCAGTCTTAAGAACTGTAAAGAAAGCACTAAAGGCTCCCATAAGCATAACACCATCCACCCCAAGATTAAGGACACCACTCAACTGTCCTATTGTTTCCCCAATGGAAGCGTAGAGATAGGGAGTTGCAAGACGAATTGCAGATTTTAAAACCCCAATAATAATTGCTTCCATTACTTGTCCTCCTTTTTATTTTTATTCTTAGAATTATGTTCCACTTTCATAATTCGTTCCACCCGCCGAGTCTGACGACGGCGTAGATACTCACTTCCTACTACAAAGATTACAATCAGACCGTTCAAAGCACCAATCAATGCAGAAGGCACTTGTACTACTCTTTGCATCTTATTTGCTCCAGTAAGGAGTGCTCCTAATAACAAGGAAGCTGGAATTGTTCCAATAGGATGAAGTTGGCCAAACAAAGCAGCTACAATCCCATTAAATCCTGCACTACCAGTAAAACCAGTTGCGGAACCATCGGTGAACATCCGGTGATGAACCCCAATCACTTCAATTGCTCCACCTAACCCCACTAAAGCTCCACTTAAGAAAAAAGCAAGGACCATATACTTCTGTACATTAATTCCAGACGCTCTTGAGGCTTGTATATTTTGTCCTATCATACGGATACGGAAGCCAATTGTCGTCCGCCAGAGAAAAATGTAAACAAGAATAGCAAAAAAAATTGCAATTATTGTTCCAAGATGAAGACGAGTAGGAATAAAGCGAGGAAGATCAACTGCTTGAGATAAACGTGCGGTCTGAGGAATAAAGGAACCTAGTTTTACTTGGAGAGGGTCCATTATCGGCCCACGAAGAAGATAATTCATCCCATAAACCGCAATATAATTCAGCATGATTGTGCTTAGGATTTCGTTTACATTAAAATAAGCTTTAAGAAATCCAGCAATTCCTGCCCATATCGCTCCACCAAGGAATCCAAAAAACAAAGCGATTAAAATCAGTATCCAACCTGTTAAATTTGGAAATACAAGACAAATTATGGTTGCAGAGAGAGCTCCAACTACAAGTTGACCCTCACCACCAATGTTTAATACACCAGCACGAAAGGCAATGCAGATTCCCAAACCTACGAAAAGCAAGGGAGTTGCCTTGACTACTGTATCTGCTAAAGCATTTATGCTTCCAAACGCACCGTTGAGCAGGGCATGGTAAGCAACCAGGGGATTTACTCCGAGAAAGGCAATCATTATTGCCCCAATTAGTAACGCGAGTAAGAATGCCGCTATGGGGATAAAATTCATTGATATTTCCCGGATATCCCTGTATTTCATTTTACTACCTTTATATTTTTACTTATGAATTGTTTTTGTCAAGAGGCCCCCCCCGTGACATTGTGCTATTTCTCGGATTTTCTTCTGTCTTCGCCGGTTCTTCTATCCTGGCCATTTCTTCGCTCAGGTCCTTTGTAATTCGGGTCATCAACTTTTCTACGGTCTTCACCTGTTCTTCTTTCTTTTTCGGAACGGCGCTCATCTTTCTTTTCCATAGGATTTTTCCTCCTTTAATTAATTAAATAATTAAATATGGTGTGCAATCCGGATTAATAATCTACTTACAGATAATTAAACTGACTCACTGCATCTATCCTTTAAAGTAAAATTATAAATGTTTTTGAAGTACTAATATTAAGATACAACAAGGTCTAAGAAAAATCCTTCTATTTTGAGAGAATATTTTTCAATTTGCGGTGCTCAGGACACCCCATCTAATCTTTTTCATTTGAGTACTCCCTTTCGTTGATTAAAATATCTTTAGTCATACAAATGGCAGGAAACGAAGTGTTTTTCTTCTACCTCTTTTAAGGGAGGTGAGACTTTTTCGCAAATCTCCCCGATTTTTTTCATACACCTGGTATGAAATCGGCAACCCAAGGGAGGATCAAACGGACTGGGGATTTCTCCTTTGAGAATAATTTTCTTAGTTCTTTTTTGGGGATCAAGTTTGGGAATAACTGAAAATAAAGCTTCGGTATAAGGGTGTAAAGGATTTTTAAAGATGCTCTCCGTGTCTCCGTATTCCATTATCTTTCCCAGATACATAATAGCAATTTTTTCGGTAATAATCCGTGCCAGATACAGGTCATGGGTAATAAATACATAGGTGAGGTCAAATTCCTCTCTTAGTTTTTTTAATAAATTTAAAATCTCGGCTTGAACTGAGACATCCAACGAAGAAGTAGGTTCATCTAAAACCACAAATTCCGGATTTAGAATAAGAGCACGGGCAATGGCTATCCTCTGTCTCTGTCCACCGGAAAGTTCGTGGGGATAACGATAGAGATGTTCTTCTCCCATACCCACTAAATTTAGAAATTGTTCGATTTTGGTTACCAGTTCTCCCTCGCTCCTTACTAAATTATGGGTTCTTAACCCACTGCCTATAATATCCTTTATTTTTTTTCGGGGATGTAAAGATGAATAAGGATCCTGAAAAACTATTTGCATATTTCTGCGTAAATTTTTTTCCAATTTTTTTATTTTAGTTATATCTTTTCCCTTGTAGAAGATAGACCCGGAAGTGGAGTCGATCAGATGAATCATCATCCTCCCCAAGGTGGTCTTTCCTGAACCGGATTCACCTACTAATCCGAAGATATCTCTCTTATTAATTGAAAGAGAAACGCCATCGACTGCTTTCACGTATTTGTACTTCTTCCAGGGGAAGTATTTCTTAATTTCTTTAAGCTGAATCAGTTCTTCCATTTGCTCCTCCCTTGTATTCTCCTGCGTATTCTTCTTTTGACTTTTTATTACGACTTTCTTCGTATAAAAAACAGGCCGTTACATGCTCTTTCTCTACCTGTAGGACCTGGGGCTTTTCTTTTTTGCAGATAGGTTTTGTATAATCGCAACGGGGATGAAATCTGCACCCCGAAGGGGGATTTACTAAATCAGGGACACTCCCTCTAATCTCCACTAATTCCTTGCTTCGGTCAGATGGGATTGCCTTTATCAAGCCCTTGGTATAAGGGTGTTGAGGATTATTGATAATCTGGTCTACCGTGCCTATTTCTACCATATCTCCGGCATACATTACCCCTACTCTGCTGCAAGTTTCGGCAACTACCGAAAGGTCATGAGTAATAAGCAGAACTGTAGCTCTGTGTTTGCTGATTAAATCTTTGAGTAAACTCAACACCTGGGCCTGAATAGAAACATCCAGGGCAGTAGTCGGCTCATCGGCAATAAGCAGAGATGGCTCGGTAGATAACATCATAGCAATCATAACTCTCTGGGCCATTCCTCCGGATAATTGATGAGGAAATTGACGGGCAATCTTTTCTGGTTGGGGTATATTGACTTCTTTTAGTAATTCAATGGTTCTCTTCCTGGCTTCACTTTCGTTCATATTTTTGTTGGCAATAAGTGCTTCGGCAATCTGGTCCCCATTATTTATAACCGGGTTTAAGGCGGCAATTGGGTACTGCATTATCATAGTAATTTCTTTACCGCGAATCTTTTCCCTGATCTCTTTTTCACTCATCTTTAAGAGGTTTTTTTGTTTAAATAATATTTCTCCTTCTTCAATCTTACCGGGATTTTGTACTAAATTAAGAACGGCAGAGGCAGTTACGCTCTTCCCACAGCCGGTTTCTCCCACCAGACCGAAAAATTCACCCTCATAAATCTTCAGGTTAACTCCGTTTAATGCTTTGACTACCCCC
Organism: bacterium; assembly: GCA_018819665.1. GTDB lineage: Bacteria > Atribacterota > Phoenicimicrobiia > Phoenicimicrobiales > Phoenicimicrobiaceae > Sediminicultor. The sequence continues at coordinate 4,807 of JAHJOY010000157.1, read as the reverse complement.
CGGTAAGTATAAAAATTAACCCTCAAGTCTTTTATCTCTAATAATATTTCTTCGGCCATTACTTACTGCCTCCCCCTTCTGAGGTAGGGATCAGAAATATCCCTTATCCCGTCACCTAACAAATTAAATCCAAAAACTGCCAGTAGAATGGCAAAGCCGGGAAAGGTAGGAACCCACCACTGATTGATTAAAAAGTTTCTCCCCGTACTCACCATCAGACCCCAATCCGGGGTAGGAGGTTGAGCGCCCAATCCCAGGAAACTCATTCCAGCGGCAATTCGGATGATATTTCCCATATCCAGGGTAGCCCGAACAATTAGAGTGGATACACATATAGGTAGAATATTAAAAACCAGTATCCTAAAATTAGAAGTTCCTAAGGCCCTTTCCGCTTCAATGAAAGTCCTTTCTTTGATGCTTAAGGTCTCTCCCCGGGCCAATCGGGCATAGACCGGCCACATAGTCAAGGCAATGGCTATCATAGTATTTCTGAGACTGGGCCCTAATGCCGTCCCAATAGCCATAGCCAGGATAAGCCGTGGAAAAGCCATAAATATATCTGCAATCCTCATGATGATTTCATCAATCCATCCCCCAAAATAACCGGCCGCAAGTCCCAGCAAAATACCTAAAGGTAAATCTATAGCCAGGACAATTAACACAATCTTCAGGGCTACTCCTGCCCCGTAGATTATTCGGGAAAGGATGTCTCTCCCCAATTCATCGGTACCCAGCAGATGAGCCTTGGAAGGGGGTGCTAATCTGTTATCCAGGTGCATAGCTACGGGGTCGTAGGGGGCAATATAAGGAGCAAAGATTGCCATAATAATTAAAATTAATATTACAGCTAAGCCGACCATAGTCAGCGGACTCTTCTTTATTAAATAAACGGTTTCTTTAAAGTCAGAGATTTCCGAAGAATGTCTCTTCCCCCAAGATACTATCCAATTTTGTAAATTTTCTTTAGCCAAATTACTTACCATCCTAATATTTAATCCTGGGATCTAAAGCTGCATAGAGCAAATCGACTATCAAGTTGCTCAGAGCATAGCAAATAGCGATCAAGGTAACCGAACCTATCACCGCATTCAAATCGAGAGATAAAAAGGAATTTACCGCATATCTTCCCAAGCCGGGATATCCGAAAACGGTCTCGGTCAACACCGAACCTTCCAGCATGTAGCCGAAAGATATTCCTATCATGGTTAATATCGGAATAGAGGCGTTTCTGAAAGCGTGTTTGAAGATAACCACCCTTTCCCTTAAGCCCTTAACCCGGGCAGTTCTAATATATTCTTCATTGAGGACCTCGAGCATCGAGGACCTGGTAACCCTGCATATATAGGCCGTCTGAATCCATCCCAGGACCAAAGCCGGACCTAATAAGTGGTAAAGAGCATCCCAGAAAGTCCTAAATTGACCGGCTATTAAGCTGTCCAATAGATAAAGTCCGCTTACCATGGGAGGAGGAGAAATATGAGGAGATAACCTCCCTCCAGCGGGGATGAGACCTAAATGATAATATAAAATTAAAATAAATAATAAACCCAGCCAGAAGGCGGGCATCGATATTCCCACCAGAGAAAATACTCTGCTTGCATTATCCTGCCATTGGTTTCTTTTAACCGCGGAAATTACGCCGATAGATATTCCAAGGATTATGGCAATAAATAAGGCCAGGAAAGCTAATTCCATGGTGGCAGGAAAATATACTCTAAGATCTTCCGAAACTTGTTTTTGAGTTCTTAGGGATATCCCGAAATTCCAATTTATTAATCCTTTGAGATAGCGGGTGTACTGTTGACCCAGAGGCAAATCCAGACCCAATTGTCTTTCCATCTTTTCCACTAACTCTTGCGGGGCGTTTTCACCTAAAATTGCACCTACCGGATCGGCGGGGATTACGTGGGAAATAAAAAAAGTAATGGTTACTACTCCAAAAATAACTATAACAAACAATATTAATCTTTTTATTACGTATTTTAGCATCTGTAATCTATGATCCTATTCTTAACTTTTTCTTATTGTTTTTAATCTTTGTATTTATCCTAAATTTTTAAATTTAACCAATAATTTAGCTATACCGTATATACTTTGCGGTATTAGTATATGTATATACGGTATAGCTTACTTACAACCAATATTCTAACATAGATATTTTACGAAAAATACTTTTTGCTAAAATATTTTCGACTAAATTGAAAAGTTGCACCTTAGTCTTTTAGAGTTATGAGCTCCCAAGGTGTCTGGGTTAGTTCGTTCAGGATAAAATTACCAACTCTGTCGTTTAGCCCTAACTGAATGGTCATCTGGTAGAGTATTTTAAAAATGCCGTCACTTTGCCATTTTTTCTGTAATTCTAAATAAACTTTTTCTCGTTCATCTCTGTCCTGAATAAAGGCAGCCTTTTCTACCATATCAGTAAATTCAGGATTAGCATAGGCATTTCTCCAGGCTAATTGTTTTATTGTTGCCTCGTCACTAGTGGTCCTACAATGGGCAAATGGCTTGGCATTGGCATCAGGATCAGCATAATCAGCTCCCCATCGGGCCATAACCAGCTCTAATCCCTGTTCTCTATATTTACCCAATAAAGTAGTGTAAGCAATTACCTCCAGATTAGTCTTTATGCCCACTTGTTCGAGATAGGATTTAACCACTGTTCCTTCGGTGGATAAGAAATCGGGAACGGTTAAAGTGATTTCAAAACCATTCGGATAGCCGGCTTCCGCTAACAATTCTTTGGCTTTTTCAGGGTTATAGGGTACTTCTTCTCCATCATAATAAGCGAACATACCTTTAGGAATAAATGTATGGAGTTCGGTTACACCGCCTCCTACAGCTTTTATAACTGCCTCGACGTCTATAGCAGATTTAACCGCTCTTCTAACCAGGACATTATCTGTCGGCGGGGTCTGCCCATTCATACCAAAGTAGATTAATTTGAATTGTGGCTTAGAGAGAGTATAGACTCCTTTGGTCTTCTCTACATCCGGAATCTGATCGTGTTCGAGGTTCCAGGCTACATCGATAGTGCCGCCTTTAAGCTGAAGGAGCTGACTGGACGATTCGGGTACATCTATTATTATAATCTTGTCTATTTCCGGTTTAGTCCCCCAATAATTTTCGTTAACCTCAAAGAGTAACTTCTGATTTCTCTCCCAGCTGACTAATTTATAAGGGCCGCTTCCTACCGAGTTTTCTGTTAAGTAAGCCATTCCCATATCACCTTCTACATTATGTTCTTCGGCAACCTTCGGATTTACGGTACCGGTGACAGAATAGGTCATACAAGACAGGACTAAACTGGGGGAATAGGCTTTATCCATAATTATCTGGACTTTGTTACCTATGGCTTTAATGGAATCCTCGGTTACTCCGAATTGAGTGATTACCCAGGAGGGGGCTTGAGCCAATTTAACTACTCTCTTTAATGAATAAGCTACTGCTTCAGCATCCACAGGGTCACCATTAGAGAATTTTGCTCCATCTCTTATGGTAAAGGTTATGTTGTTGCCGGAAAATTCCCAGGATTCTGCTATCCCCGGTTCAATTTCGCTGGCTGAGCCGGGTTTAAATCTAACTAACTTATCGTAGACATTATCTAATATCCAGCTTCCTTCAAATTCGTAGGCTTTTGCAGGATCTAAAGAGACTATGGGACTGGTATTCATGCCTATAACCATTACTTTTTCGGCAGCATATACACCACCGCTGATAGCCAAAACAAAGGCAAGAGTCATCATTAAACTTAAAATTAAGGTCCTTTTACTTTTTAACATTAAAAAATATCCTCCTACAATTTTTATTAATCTAAGAAAAAAGTAAAGAAACGGAAACAATTTTTTTGTTTTAGATTTCACCTCCTTCAAAGTTTTATTTTTTTAAGATTAATTTGCGAGTTATTGATACTTTATGTCCCTTATAATTCTTCGACATAAGTTTTTAAAATCCCTCTTTTTTCTTTTTCTTTTCTTTATACATATTCTCATCAGCTATTCTTATTAATTCTTCTATGGATAGAGGATTGGATGGGTTATAATAGGAAAGACCGATACTGAAATCTACTTTATAAGGTTTAGCCAGTTTCTGATTTAACTTCTCTAAATTTTTATTTATCCTTTCTTTAATTAGAGGTACATCCTTTGAAGAGCTATTATGGAAAATTAGCAAAAACTCATCTCCCCCAATACGGCAGATAATATCCACCTCTCTTAAAATAGATTTTAAGAGTTTAACTGCTTCTTTTAAGACCTTATCTCCTTCTTGATGCCCGAAGGTATCATTGATATATTTAAAGTCATCTACATCAAGATAGAGTAAGAGGATAGGAGTTTTATTTCGATTAGCCATCTTAATTTGTCTTTCAAGTAGGTTTATACCATATCCTCTGCTGCAACAGCCGGTAAGAACATCATAGTGAGCTAACTTTTGTAACTCTTCTTCCATCTTCTTGCGCTCAGTAATATCAACATAAGTGCCTATCGCCCCTTTTGTCTGGCCATCGATTACTATATTGGAACCAGATATTAAGACTGGGAAGAGAGTACCATCCTTCTTCTTTCTAATGGTCTCATAATTAAAATACCCTTCAGAGAAAGCTATCTTATCCAAATTTTTACCTTCTTCTATCTTATCCGGAGGATGAATCATTCCATCATTTAGATTTCTGCCTTTTATCTCCTCTAAGGTGTAGCCGAATAGTTCAGTAAAGTGAGGATTTATATTTACGATGCGGCCATTTTCATCATGATATAGTGCTGCTTCAGGACTACTTGCAAAGAGACTGGCAAACATCTTTCTGGCT
>JAHJOY010000156.1 GCA_018819665.1 bacterium | reverse complement strand
CGCCCCTCATGAGATTGCTTCCTCGCTTTAACTTTACTTTACTAATAATATCTCTCAACTTCTCTACTAGTGTCACGTCACATTTCATACGTCGGATAGAGTCGTTTTAGTTTTATCCGAGCTTTACTTGTTGTAAACTGCCAATTGATTTTTGCATTCAGGTTATTCCGATGATTCTGCCAGGCATCAGTCTCTCTTCTGATTACTGAAATATTATCAATTCTTCTGTTTAGACATTGCCCAGTAAGAACATTAAGTTCTATTTCTGCCATATTCAGCCAGCTTCCATGTTTCGGTGTATATACAAACTCAAACCTGTCCCATAGTGCTTTTGCTTCTTCAGGCGAAAAGGTCTCGTACAAAGATCCTGGTTTATGTGTGCTCAAATTATCCATTACAAGGGTAATCTTCTCCACCTTTTTATATCTTTGCGCAATTTCCTTTACAAAAAGTGCCCAGTCACGCTTTGTTTTTCTTTCTGTAATTTTGACAAATCGTTTGCCAGCCAGAGGCTCACTCGCAAGGAAGATATTGCACACTCCGCCTCGCTCATATTCATAGTCATATCTGACAGGACGACCCGGGGCGGCGGCTACCATCTGGCGTGTCTCTTTTATTAACTGTTTAGGGGTTTCATCCATACAAACTACCGGGAACCTGGCATCATACGGACGCTTATATACCTCAAGAACTCTTTCCATATTGGCAACAAAATCACCATTTTGCTTGGGGGGAATCACCCACCCCTGCTTCCTCCATGGCTTAATTTCGTTTTTTTTAACACGCGACGAATCGTCTCATGTGAAATGCTTTCTATGTAATTTAGTTCAACCGCTTTGTCTGCCAGTAAGCGCAACGACCATCTGGCAAAACCGGATGGGGGTTCACTACAACTCAAGGCTACCAGATGAGCCTCAAAGTCTCCGTCAGCCTTCTTAGCATAAATACGCTGCCCCTTGTGACCATTCAACGCTGTCTCAATGCTCTCTTCAACAAAACGTTTCTTTACACGATCAATTTTTCTCAAGCTGATATTTAACACGGTTGCAATCTCTTCGTTTTTTAATCTACTCTTCTGAAATTTTCCCTCATCGCAATTCAGAAGAATCAAGGCATTTAAGACCTTCTGTGACCGGTGGCTTCCTTTACCTGCAATAGACATTAACTCTTCCCGTTCTTCTCTTGATAGTGTTACTTTGTACTTCTTCATGGTATCCTCCAATAGTTTTATTGAAGGATAGTATATACCAATCAAAGCGACATTACAAGTATGACGTGACACTAGTCCCTTTTTCTGCTTCTTATACTTATGAGGTCCATATTTATGCTAATAAACATCTTTCTTCGTTAAATGATTTTTCCGAAAAAGAAGAAATTGATTTAGCGGCAATTTTAAAAACAATATTAATGAAATTTGATAATCTTTTTGGTTTTGTCTTACCTTATATTATGGCCATTCATCAACAACCTACTAATGGAACAGGTAAAGAATATTCCCATTTTCACATTGAATTCTATCCTCCTTATCGTACGAAAGATAAACTTAAATACTTAGCTGGAAGCGAGTTAGGAGTCGGTGCTTTTATCAATGATTCTTTACCTGAAGAAAAAGCTCTTGAACTAAGGAATACGCCACCCGAAGGAGTGGTTTGCTATTAAAAGTTTCCGAATTAAAACAAAATTGAGTGGAAGATTAATTATAGACATAATTGGATACAAAGTAAAATAATGAGGAGATTTCAGTGCAAGATTTGAATAAATTGTGGAAGATATTTAAGGATAAATTTACTGATACTGGTTTGGCCAAAGGGGCTTTTTCTGCCCCCGGGAGAGTTAATCTAATTGGTGAACATACTGACTATAATGAGGGATTTGTTCTTCCGATGGCTATTGGAAAAGAGATAATTATGCTGGGGCAATTAAGAAACGATCGACTGGTTCAAGTTTATGATCTGGTTTATAAGACTAAAATTAAATTTTCTTTAGATAATCTAACTCCTCTCAAAAAAGATACGTGGGCGAATTATTTGATGGGCGTGATGGATGAAATACAAAAGGCAGGATATCCTTTACTAGGCGCAAATATTATTTTCAGCAGTAATATTCCTCAAAGAGCGGGTTTGAGTTCTTCTGCTGCCTTAGAGGTGGTTACTGCATTAACTATGGCAAAATTAAATTTATTGGAAATTAAACCGGTAGAAATGGCTCATCTCTGTCG
>JAHJOY010000013.1 GCA_018819665.1 bacterium | reverse complement strand
TATTATATACTGAAGTATGAATGAGAAATATTCACCAATTTACCAATTCCCCAATTAAATTCGTTAGTTTTAAATACACGTTTTCAGTTAACGGTTTTCAGTTGTCAGTCTACTTTATTCTATGTCATTGCGAGCTCTGATTTATCAGAGCGCGGCAATCCCCGTTTGAGATTGCTTCGTCGCTAAAGCTCCTCGCAATGACAAAGATTGGTATTTTTAGCGGGTTCGATGAATCGAACCCCTACTTCCTAAATACCATCCGCTAATAATCTTCTGACTCCTGAATTCTGGCTTCTTTCTCTTTATTTTTAATTTTCGAATTTTATTATATAATAAAAACAACAACAAAACAAAAGAGGAGAAAATATATGTTGGAAAATATTTTTAAATATGCTATCTTTTTGACTGCCTGGGGCTGGGCAGGGTTTGTAGTTGACCGAAAAGGCTTGCGGATTTTTGTTTTGCCGGAAGAGAGAAAAGAGGATGTTCTTTTTAGAATAAGAAAAGAGTTAAAATGTAATAATCTTTTCGAAGATAATAGAGGATGGGAAAGTTTAATTAAAAAGGTTAAAGAATATTTTACCGGCAAGAAAGTTGATTTCATAGACTGCCAGTTGAATTTAGATAATTATACGAATTTTCAAAAAGAAATTTTACACACAGTTAGGAAAATTCCTTATGGTGAAACCAGGTCCTATAAAGAGGCAGCAGAAGCAGCCAGTTATCCTCGGGCATATCGGGCAGTGGGAAACACCATGAGAAATAATCCTTTGCCCTTAATTATCCCCTGTCATCGGGTAATAAAAAGCAATGGTATGCTGGGAGGTTTTTCTGGTAAAGAAGGAGTTGCTTTAAAAAAGAAGATGATAGATTTAGAATCTGAAGGAAAATAAGGGGTAGGCAGAGATATAGGAAAATTTAAAAAACGAAAAGAGGTAGTTTGTGCTACCTCTTTTTTAATAACAAAAGGTTATTTAAATTAAAGCCGCTTCCATATCTTTATCGTCTTTATCGGCATAATAGGTTGCAAGCTTGGTTTGAATTTTAGATATAATCTCTTCCAGAAGATAGGTAGGGGCTAAATCATATCGGACGACACTTTCATAAAAAATCAGTTTAATTAATTGGCTATGGGTTAACCCTATTTTACTTGCCATAAAGGTTAAAGAGCCAGTTAGAGATAAAGCAGGTGTACCATTCACATCTATAACTTGGGTGTTTCCTGATTCATCTTCTATAAAGTCAATTCTGATAGCATCACTGGCTCCCACGGCATCAAAGGTATTGATTGCTATTTGGGCAAGTTTTTTAAATCTTTCATCATCCCGATAGATTATTTCAAATTTTTCCCTCATTTTATATTCTTTCTTTTTAGTGGAAGTATATCTGATGCCATGGTCTTTGGGGAAAGCGATAATGGGTAAAATGTATTTTTTAGCTTTACTGCCCAGGACTCCAACAGTATATTCTCTTCCAGGTAAATATTTTTCGATGATCAATTTTTCAGGGCCCAGTTCTTTTTTTAGACCGATAAACCTATTTTTTAGTTCTTGTAGATTATGCACTACAGATTTGGGAGTAATACCTATACTATCTCCTCCGCCAGCTGGTTTTATCATCAGGGGAAACCCTATTTTCTCTATCTGGAAGAGTAATTTTATTTTATTAAATCGAAAGTGGCTATCAAATATAAAATGATTCGGAACTAAAATATTTCCCCCCCTGAGTTTGATATAAGTAAGGTCTTTATTACGGCAGATTTCCATGCTTTCGATACCGGAGAGGGCGCAGGGGATATAGCATTTGTTTAACTGTTTACGGACCGTTGCCGCACCATGCCCGCTATAAAAGGTATGAGGGATATCTTTATATCCTTCTGCCAGGATAAAGGCCAGATCAATGGGTTGATGTTTGCTGATAAACTCATCTAATTGTTCTGGCGTAAGAAGGTCTAAAGATAAAATATTATTTTTAGTCTCAATCAAAGCCTTGCGGATAGCATCTACATCTTCTATAGGAATACATTCTCTAAAGAGCCCCTTACGTTCTCTCTGGCTTACCTGGTTATAGACAAATAAAATATTTTTTATCATACATTCAACTCCTTTCTATCATATTTATAATAACCTCTTATTCTCTATGTATTTTTCTAAAAAATATCTGTCTTTAAGAACTAATCACTATTCTTTATAGAATATTTTTCATTCGGATATCTTATCTTAACAATTAAAATAAAAAATGATTTCTGCAGCGCGCCAAGATAGGGAAAAAAGAAGTTTTAAGATTGCTCTATAGTTTAATAGTTTTTATTACAGATAGATTAAAATAAATAGTTGTTAGGCAGGGTTAATGCGTAATAATATTTTATAATAAGATA
>JAHJOY010000155.1 GCA_018819665.1 bacterium | reverse complement strand
TGAATTCTTTTACTTAAAATATCTTATATTACTTTTTAATATTAATTTTGCGAATATCAGTAATATTTTTTAAAAGGGGTTAATTTTTCTCATTTTATTATAAAATACTGAGCAATTTTTTCACAGTAATTCAGTTTCTTATCATTTTAAAAATAAATGGTGATTTAATTAGGCTTATCGGTCAAAGAAAATGCTCTTGCCAGTTACCGATAAGGGAATACCCATTACAAAATCCGCATCTATTAAACCTATTTTTTTAGCTACTGCTCCCGCACGATACATTATCCGATTATCTACATTCATTATTCCGGCGGTTTTTACCGCTGACCCAATAGCAATTCCCATATCTAAAACTCTAAAAGCACATTGAGGCCCATCAAATTCACTACCCTTATGGGAAATTCGGTCGGCACACTTGTCATACCCGCAGGCACCACAATTCAAACCGAGTGATTGGGCATCTTTTATACCTACCAATAAAACAGCTAAGGAATTTTTGACATTATCACCATCACGGTCGAAATTTTTCTTACCCATTTCTTCGCCATAATGAATCATCTCATAAGCTAATCTGACTACATCTTCTCCGAAAATTGCTTTAACTACTACAAAGTCTTTACCTGCAGATTTTGGTGCTGTACGAGCAGCAACCCCCATTAAATTTGTTACATCCTTTATTGCTTCCTGGATATCAAATTCAGACAAATTTTGATTAGACATTTTCTTAATTCCTCCTTGAATTAATTTTTTAATCCTCCAATTGGCCAATTTACCAATTGAATAGTCGTTAGTTTTAAAATATAAGTTTTTAATTGTTCGTTTTTGGTTTTTAGATAAGGTAAATTAGTTGATAATTTTTAATTTTCAGATTTAAAATTATCGGTGTATGCACTCTGTCATTGCGAGCTTCGATTTATCGGAGCGTGGCAATCTCTAAATTCAATTGGGATTGCTTCGTCGCTTTGCTCCTCGCAATGACAAAATAAGGAAACAATCGATCGCAATAATCTCGAAACTTATTTTTATTTCTATGCGCGATACTCGATACGTAATACGAGATACGAATTTATTATACTATCCAATTATTTGATAATCAATAACCTGGAAAGTAGAAAGGCTCTTGTTAGTAGTCAATAACCATTCCACTTCTATAGGAACAGAAAAATCAGGCTGCAGCCTCCCCTTTTCTAACCAATATCGAGAATGTTGATTATCAAATTGCCCCTTATTGGCCTTAACAATTAATTTAATTGGCTTATCTAAAAATTCAACTTGCTCTAAAGTTTTCACTTTTTTTAACTCTTCTATAATTTTCTCCTTCAATATTTCTTCAGGTAAAGGGGATACATTTACTAATCCTATATTCTTATTTAAGGGCCCAATAATTTTCACGTTCGCTAAAACAGATTCGTACCCTTCCTCTTCTAAAATACTTAATAGTAACTCATTAGCTTCTGCTGCCGCCTGACCATGATAATGAGGAGCCGCTAAAGGTTTAAGTAAATGTTTTAACTTACACCCTTCTCTAAATTTATTTTCCCCTATCTGTAAAATATTTATATTAAAATAATCAGCAATTTTTCGGATTTCCTCCTTGTTTAACTCTAAAAGGGGAGCATAAAAACCGTCATATAGTTTTAAACCCCTCTTCCCCCAGGTATCACTCTGATTCGAACCAGTCAGTACCAGTCTTCCCGATGCTTCTTTTTTTACCTTTCCCAATTTAGCTATCCTGGTACACTTATTACAGGCCGGTCCCTTCTTTAAAACTCTTTCCTGTTCTCTCTTTCCCTGAATAATCTTTAGTGTTAAATCTAAAGCCTTACTAATATCTTGAACATTTCTTAAACCCTTACTGTAGCTATATTCTTCAAAACTGACCGTAATCGCTTCAACTTTTTCTCTCCCTAAGGCCTGGATGGCTAAAGCAGAAACTACTGTGCTATCTAGTCCACCCGAAAAAGCCACTACAATCTCTTCTCCCTGGCTGACCTTCCTAATCTCTTCTATTATATTATT
>JAHJOY010000154.1 GCA_018819665.1 bacterium | reverse complement strand
GGCAGACACAAGGTCTGCCCCTACTAATTTTTCCTGTATTTTCTTTTCTTTACTATATGCTACATACTATATACTATATACTATATACTATATACTGGTTCTTCTATCCGCTATACGCTACCCGCTCTACGCTATTTTTTATTATTTTATCACAATATTTACCAGTTTCCCAGAAACAACAATAACTTTTATAATCTTTTTGCCTTTAATTTTTTCTTGTATTTTTGGCAAAGAAAGTGCTTCCTCTTTTATTTTCTCGTCATCGTAAGATGCAGGAACTGTCAATTTCTCTCTTAGCTTTCCATTTACCTGTACTACAATTAGCTTTTCCTCTTCTTCTAACATCTTCTTATCATACTTAGGCCAGGGCTGCATATAAATGCTTTCTTTGTTCCCCATCTCCTGCCATAGCTCTTCTGAAAAATGAGGAGCAATAGGACCTAAAAGCCTGACTATCATTTCTAAAGCCTCTATTAAAACAAAAACATCTCCTTCTTTTCCCTGTTTTTCTTCTGTTTCTAACTGAAATTTATATACTTCATTGACCAATTCCATAATGGCACTAATAGCGGTATTAAAATGAAATCTCTGCTCGATATCTTCGGTTACTTTTTTAATGGTTTGATGGGTCTTCTGTCTTATTTTTTTAGCTTCCACACTTATATCTTCCGGGGAAACTTCTTCCTTATTTTTCGGCTTTTTAAAACAACCAATATTATTGTAGATTAACCGCCAAACTCGATTCAAGAATCGAGATGCTCCTTCCATCCCTTTATCCGTCCATTCCATATCTACTTCCGGAGGACCGGCAAACAGCATCATTACTCTGGTAGCATCAATACCGTATTTTGAAAATATTTTTCCCGGATTAACTATGTTACCTTTTGATTTAGACATCGCTGCCCCATCTTTGCAGACCATCCCCTGAGTAAAGAGCCTTTTGAAGGGTTCTTTAAAATTGACATATTTCATATCATATAGAGCTTTCGTAAAAAACCGAGAATATAGTAAATGCAGTATGGCGTGCTCTACTCCACCGATATACTGGTCTACCGGCATCCAGTATCTTAATTCTTCAGCATCAAACGGCGCCGTAACAGTTTTAGGAGAACAAAATCTAAGGTAGTACCAGGAAGAACAGACAAAAGTATCCATAGTGTCTGTTTCTCTTTTGGCTTCTTTGCCGCATTTCGGACAAATTGTATTGACAAATTCTTTACTGCTTGCCAGTGGTGACATACCTTTGGGCCTGAAATCAACATCTTCCGGCAGCAAAACCGGTAAATCACTTTCAGGTACGGGAACCATCCCACAATCGAAACAATAAATCATAGGTATGGGCGCACCCCAATAACGCTGACGCGAAATAAGCCAATCTCTTAATCTGTAATTAACCTCTCTCTCTCCAGACCCTTTTTTAATCAGATAATCAATTATGAAATCTAATGATTTACTGCTTGGCAAGCCGTTAAATTGGCCGGAATTAACCATAATGCCTTCTTCATCAAAAGCAGCCTCCATAGTATCAGATGTAACTTTTTTATCCTCTGGCTGAATAACTATCCTGATGGGTAAATTATATTTCTTGGCAAATTCAAAATCCCTTTGGTCATGAGCCGGAACTGCCATTACCGCACCTGTTCCATAATCCATTAACACATAATTTGCTACCCAGATGGGAATCTCTTCATCATTTAGGGGATTTATTACATATTTACCGGTGAAACATCCCTTTTTTTCTAAGATACCTGATACTCTATCTATAGCGCTCTCTTTACTTACCTCTTCCTTGAAACTCTTAATTTCATCTTTATAGGGAGAATCTTTCATTAGCTCTTCTACTAAGGGGTGTTCGGGAGATAATAGAAAATAAGTTGCTCCATAGAGAGTGTCGGGTCGGGTAGTAAAAACCGGAATAGTTTTATCACTCCCTTTTATGGGAAATTCAATCCTTGCTCCCTCACTCCTGCCTATCCAATTTCTCTGCATAGTTAATACTTTTTCTGGCCATTCCTCTAAGTATTTTATATCATCGAGTAATCTCTGGGCATATTCGGTAATCTTGAAAAACCATTGGGACAACTCTTTTTTAACAACTTCGGAATCACACCTCCAGCATTTTCCGTCTATTACTTGTTCATTAGCTAATACTACATTACAGGAAGGACACCAGTTAACTACTGCTTTTTTCTTATAAGCTAATCCTTTTTTGTATAACTGCAAAAACATCCACTGAGTCCACTTGTAGTAACCCGAATCACAGGTGGCTATTTCTCTATCCCAATCATAACTGATACTCATATTGGTTAGAGTATCCTTCATCTTTTGAATATTGATTTTAGTCCAGATTGAAGGATGAATTTTGTTTTTTATAGCAGCATTCTCCGCAGGTAAACCAAAGGCATCCCAACCCATGGGGTGCAGAATATTATATCCTTGAGAATGTTTATATCTGGCCACTACATCACCGAAACGTAGTTTTTCACATGCCCCATATGAGGTTCGCCCGAAGGATAGGGGAACATCTCCAAAACATAATATTTCGGTTTTTTAGAATCGGCATAAGATTTAAAAAAATTATTTTCCTTCCAATATTCCCGCCATTTTTTTTCGACTTCGGTAAAATTATATCTTTCTTCCATTTTTTAAACATTCCTCCTTAAAAATAAAAATCCCGTCTCAGGCAATTAAATAAATTATTACCAGGGACGAGATTCTTCTCGTGGTACCACCCTTGTTCAGTAGATTTTATATAATATAATTTGGTGGAGCTGGCGGGAATCGAACCCGCGACCTCCTCCACGCCAAGGAGGCGCGCTCCCGACTGCGCTACAGCCCCACATTATCTACTCTTATTAAACAATTAACGCTTGTTAACGTTGTAAACTACATTTAAATTAATATTTTAATTTAATTTTTTGCCTACAAAACTTGAAGGTGAGTTTAAAGGTTTTTTATCAGCTTTCACCAAATACTGATTCTCTTTTTACAAATATACCTTTCAATCCTTCGCTCAGTCTTTTTCTTTCTCAGTTCGTTTTTAGTATAATTGAAAAAAAAATAAATGTCAATTGGTTAGTGAGATTACCTCAACATCTACGAGGCCTCCCTTGATTTCGACATCTAATTCTGCAGCACTTTTGCCATATTCCGGACTAATATAAGTCTGGTCATTTATTTTTATAAAACCCCTGATATCTAATTTTGACGCCAGAAAATTTCTAAAAATTATCTTAGTTCCCATGTTCGAAGGTATCTTTAAAATTATTTTAGCTGCCCCTACATTAATGTTAACTTTCGATTTTTTAGTCAGGTTACCTGAAAAATCAAAGGTGTAGCTCCCTGCTCCACCGGTAAAATTCATTTCATTAAAATTTGCGTTAGCTAAACCTAACATTTTTATAGTAGAGGCACCTGTCTTGACATTAATATTTTTTAAATCTATAAGATTGGGTTGATTAAATACAATAATGGTTTGACTTGCTCCTGAATTGAGATAAAGATTTTCTATCTGTAAATTAGTTAGGTTAATATCACCGCTATAAGTTGCAGTATTAATATATAATTGCAAAGGGACACCGAAAGGCAACTTCAAATTCCATATATTTTTATGTGGAAATGATAAATTGAGGTCTTTTTTAATACTCTGAGATAGGGTTAGGATACCGGTTTCCCCTAATATTTCATATCGGATATTGGGCTTTAAGATGCTTTTATCATATTGAAAATTACCTTCAAATACATCTTCTTGTCCGGAAATTAAGTCCAACTTTCCTGCCCCAAACTTTATAGTCACTTTTAATGAATCTACTTCTCCCAAAGGGATGACCCTGTTTTCTCCATTTTCTTCATCTGCCATTGATTCATAAGTAATAATAAAGAAAATAAGGAAAAGAAAAATTAAAAAAATATATCTTTTTTTGTTTTGTAATTTCAAATTAATCACTCTTTTAATAAAGATAAATAAAGTGCAGGACAATTTGCTTCGCCCTGCACCTATAGAAACGTTTCTTAAAATTTTTAGTAATTTAATATTAATTCATTTTTTATTCTATACTGTTTCTCCTCCATAAAAATAGTATATTAAATACGCTATTGCTGCAATAATCGCTGCCCACCAATACCATTCCATATTATTACACCTCCTTTTTTTAAAATATTTTTTGGTTAACAAGTAGACTGTCAAGGGGACCGTCCCCTGTCACGTTTATTCATATCGTAGGGCGTC
>JAHJOY010000153.1 GCA_018819665.1 bacterium | reverse complement strand
CCTCACTTCTTTTTCCATTGAGGGAGAACGAGGTAATATCTATGATAGAAATTATAAAAAATTAGCCGTGAATATTAATGTTCAATCTTTATTTGCCATTCCTCCTAAAGTCAAGAACCCTCAGGAAACTGCCCAAAAAATATCTTCAATTTTAAATTTAAAAACAAAAGATGTGTTGGATAAATTAAACCAGAAAAAATCTTTTGTATGGATAAAAAGGAAATTAAAAGAAACAGAAGTCGCAGAGATTAAAAAGCTAAATTTAGAGGGATTAAATTTTTTAGATGAGAGCAAAAGATATTACCCTAAGAATTATTTAGCTTCTAATTTAATGGGATTTGTGGGAATAGACAATCAAGGCCTGGAAGGTTTGGAATCATTTTTTGATAAAGAACTAAAAGGTTTGCCTGGTTTAGTAATTTTAGAGAGAGATGCTATAGGAGGCAAGGTACCTCTAAGCATTAAAGAACCAACTGCTCATAAAGATGGGCATTCAATTGTATTGACTATTGATGAAGTTATCCAATATATCACTGAAGAAGCTTTGGACAAAGCTTTTCAAGAATCTAAAGCCAAAGCAGGAATTGCTATTGTGGTAGAACCCAAAACCGGAGAAATTTTAGCAATGGCAGTAAAACCTTCCTATGACCCCAATTATTTTAATGAATATCCTCGTGATCTTTGGAGGAATAGAGCAGTAACTGATGCCTATGAGCCGGGATCTACCTTTAAAGTTATTACCATAGCCACAGCACTGGAAGAAAGAGTAGTTAAATTAGATGATCAATTTTATTGTAATGGGTGGATAAAATATAATGGGAATATTTTTCACGATATACACCAACATGGCTCTCAAGATCTTATCGATATAGTAAAAAATTCCTGTAATATAGGAGTAATTCAAACCGGGACAAGATTAGATGAAAAAGTATTTGAAAAGTCGATTAGAAGATTCGGGTTTGGGACATTAACTGAAATAAGTTTACCCGGTGAAATAAATGGTTTGGTAAGAAGCACAAAGGATTGGTCAAAAATTTCCCTGGCTTCCTTATCTATAGGTCAAGAAATTTCTGTAACTCCCATTCAGTTGATAATGGCTATATCGGCTTTAGCTAACCGAGGGACTTTGATGAAACCGATGATAGTAAAGGAAATAATAGATTCTGCGCAAAATAAGATTAAAATATTTAAACCAAAGCCGGTAAGACAGGTAGTATCAGTTGATACTGCTTTAACTATGACCAAAATATTAGAACAAGTAGTGAATGACGGAACTGGTACAAGGGCTAAGCTTGCAGGATACCAGGCAGCAGGGAAAACCGGGACTGCTCAAAAATTTGATTTTTCTATCGGTAAATATTCTGAAGATAAATACAGCTCCTTATTTGTGGGTTATGTTCCTACAGATAATCCTAAGATATCCATCTTAGTTTTATTAGATGAACCCAAGGGGAGTTATTACGGTGGAACAGTAGCCGCTCCGGTTTTCCAGGAGATTGCTTCCAAGGTTCTTCCTTACTTGTCGGTTCCACCCAATGAAAAATAGTATCGAGTATCGCGTATCGCGTGAAGAAAAAAAGCGGATAGCGTGGAGCGTACAGCGTTTAGCGTGTAGGATAATTAGTCGTTAGTATTTAGTGAATAGTATTTAGTTAATACTGAATAAAAACAAAAAACTAAGCAACTATTAAACTATATGATTAGATGAATAAAAAGTTTTGTAAAGGATTTTAACTAACGGCCATTCACTAACGACTAATTTAACTGGTTAACTAAATTGACTGGTAGACCGGGAGACTGGTAGACTGGAAGATTTTATAGGTTTTGAATTGAAACGCAATAGGCGATACGATATACTATATACGAAGTTTAAATAAGTATCTCGTATCTCGTGAATCGTATCTCGTAAAGAAAATAGAAGCAAGAAGTTAGAATTTAGGAGACAGAATATTAAATAGTGGCAGCATAGAGTTAAGAAAGAAGAAAAAAAAGAAATAGACAAAATATAAATATTAGATAGAATGTAGTTAGCAATAATGAGGAATGCAAAATCAAATTTAATTGGTGAATTGGTGAATTGGTGAATTGGTAAATTAATTTTGAGGTATTTTTTATGAAGTTGAGTGAATTGATAACTAACCTGAAAGCTAAGGAAATTATTGGTGATTTAAATTTAAATATCAAAGGAATTTATCACAACTCTCGGGAAATAAAGAGAGATTTTTTATTTATATGCATAAAAGGTTTTACTTTTGATGGACATAATTTTATCGATGAAGCCATTAACAGGGGAGCTGTTGCACTGGTAGTAGAAAAAGAAATTCCTCCCAGGCCGGGCATTACCATAATAAGGGTAGATGATAGCCGTAAAGCCTTGGCAATTTTAGCTAACCAATTTTACGGTTTTCCTTCGCGAAAATTAAAATTAATTGGAGTAACCGGAACAAACGGTAAAACTACCATTACTTATATGTTAAGTGCCATTTTTCAGGAAGCAGGTTTTAAAACCGGACTTTTGGGTACTGCTCAAAATATAATTGGCGATAATATCAACTCCTCTCAGATGACTACTATGGAATCAGTAGATTTACAGAAGACGCTTAAAGAAATGGTTGAACAAAAGAATAATTATACAGTAATGGAAGTGTCTTCCCATGCCTTGCAATTATCCCGCGTAGAAGGATGCGATTTTGATGTAGCCATCTTTACTAATATCAGCAAGGAGCATTTCGAAATTCATAAAAACTTTTCTAATTATTTAAAGGCGAAGAAAAAATTATTTTTAAGTTTAAATAGAAGCAAGAAAGAGGCTTCTAAAAAATTTGCAATAATTAATATTGATGAAGAGCACAGTAAAGATTTTATAGATTGTAATAAGGTTAATTTAATTACTTATGGAATAGAAAAAGAAGCTGAGGTGAGAGCCAGGAAAATAAAAATAGAGCTTAAAAGTTCTTTATTTATGGTGGAAACACCTATTGGGGATACTGAGATATTATTAAATTTTAGCGGAAAATACAATGTATATAATGCTTTAGCAGCTATAGCAACAGCTATTACTCAGGATATCCCCCTTAACATAATTTCTAGAGCTTTTAGTAAATTTTATGGAGCTCCGGGGAGATATAAATTACTTGAATATGGTCAGAATTATACTATTGTTATAGATTTTGCTCATAATTATCATGGATTAGGAAGTATATTGCAGAATTTACGCAATTTTGCCCCCCATAATATAATTACTATATTTGGACATGGAGGAGAGAAATATAATAAAGTAAGGATTACCATGGGAGAAGTTATAGGAACATATAGTGATTATGTAGTAATAACTGCGGATAACCCTAAAAGTGAAGACCCTATGGAAATTGCACAAGAGATTGAGAGAGGGGTTAAAAAAACAGATAAAGATTATATTATAATCACTGATCGGGTAAAGGCTATTAAACATGCTTTGGAAAAAGCCGAAGAAGGGGATATAGTCTTAATAGCCGGAAAAGGGCCTGAAAAGGAACAGATTTATCATAACAGGGCTATCCATCATAATGATGAAGAAGTAGTGAGAAATATTTTAACAGGGAGATAAAAGATTGGAAAATTGTAAAATTAGAGAGTTGATAAAAGCTGTCTCGGGAAAGATAATTCAAGGAGACCAGGATTGCTTAATAAGCAGAATTTCTATAGATAGCCGAACTTTAATTCCCGGTGATTTGTTTTTTGCTATAATTGGGCTCAATTTCGATGGACATGATTTTATTATTGAAGCTTTTAACAAGGGAGCGGTTGGGGTAGTAGTCTGTAAAGGTGCGAACACTTTATTACGGAATGAGCAAATAGATAAAAATAAAATTATCATAGAAGTAAAAGATACTCTTTCTGCCCTGCAGGATTGGTCCAAGCATTATAAGGATAAATTTAAAACTTTTAATATCTGTGTAACTGGCAGTAATGGAAAGACCACGACCAAAGAAATTATTGCTCATATCCTATCTCGGGAATTCCCTCTTTTAAAAACCTCTGGAAATTACAATAATGAAATCGGGATTCCCCTTACTCTGCTACAGCTTAATAAATCACATAAGCTATTGGTGGCAGAGATGGGGATGAGAGGTTTGGGTGAAATAAAAACTCTTACCAATTTTATTCCTCCTGATTTAGCAGTGATTACCAATATCGGAGAGGCGCATATCGGTTTATTAGGTTCAAAGGATAATATTTTTAAGGCTAAATCGGAATTATTACAATCATTAGATAAAGAGGGTATAGCCATTCTAAACAGAGATGACCCCTATTTTTTAAAGATGTTGGAAATTGTTAAAGGCAAGAAAGTATACACCTTTGGCATTGAGAATAAGAGTGATATTATGGCTCGTAATATCAGAATGGTCAGTGATAAAGGAATGAGATTTACCCTTGAAGTGCAAAGTGGCAAAAGCAGAGAAATATATTTTCCCTTATTGGGAAGGCATAATATTTATAATGCCCTTGCTGCTTCTGCGGCTGCTTTTGCCCTGGGAATAGAATTGGATTTAATTGAAAGAGGATTATCTTCTTTTAAACCGTTAGATCTGCATATGCAATTGAGCAACTTTTATAATGGTATTAAAATATTGAATGATTCCTATAATGCGAGTCCCTTATCAGTAAAAAGTGCTTTAGAAACTTTAGCAGAAGTTGCACAAAGCAATAGAAAGATAGCCATCTTGGGAGATATGCTGGAATTAGGAGAAAAGGCTGATTTTTACCATCGAGAAATAGGAAAAGAAGTAGCAAAATTGTCTATTGATACCCTAATAACTGTTGGCCAGGGAGGAAAGATAATTGCTCAATCTTCCAAAGAAAAGGGAATGGCAGAAGAAAGAGTATTTTCTTTTGAGAAAAATGAGAAGATAAATTTGGCCAAAAAGCTATTAAGTCTAACCAAACCCGGAGATTTTATCCTATTAAAAGGTTCTCGAGAAATGAAAATGGAAGAAATTTTAGAATTTTGGCAAAAAGAGTATCAAAAAAATAATCCCACCTAAGGAGGGAATAATGACCTATTGGCCCTTAACTTTATTAGTTTCGTTTATAATTCCGGTTATTGCTCTGCCGTTATTTATAAAATATTTAAAAAAACATAATGTGGGACAGAAAATTCGTCAGGAAGGGCCGGATCTTCATCAACATAAAATAGGAACACCTACCATGGGAGGAGTAATAGTTATTCTTACTTTGATAATAATAGTTTTGCTCCTTGTTCCTTATAATAAATATGTTTTATGGTCGTTAGTTGCCACTGTCGGTTTTAGCCTTATTGGCTTAATTGATGATTTAATAAAATATCTTAAGAAACGGTCATTGGGTCTTCTTACTATGCAGAAGTTGTTCCTTCAAATTGCCTTTGCTTTAATAGTTGCCTATTGTGTCCAACAAAACACTGATTTAGGTACAGAAATTTGTCTTCCTTTTTTGAAAAACAATATAAATTTGGGCAGAATGTTTATTCCTTTTGTAGTTTTAGTATTGGTTAGTTCGGTTAATGCGGTAAATTTAACCGACGGTTTAGATGGGCTGGCAACCGGGCTAATAATTATTGTCATGCTAAGTTTTGCTTTAATTGCCTATATCCAAAATATATTGCCTATGAGCCTATTTTCCCTGATAATTGCCTTTACCTCTTTCGGTTTTTTAATCTATAATTTTTATCCAGCCCGGATATTTTTAGGAGATGTAGGTTCTTTGGCTTTAGGTGGAGCACTTGCTTCAGTAGCAATTTTTACCAGAACAGAGTTGTTTTTACTGATAATAGGCGGGGTATTTGTGATTGAAACCTTATCAGTGATACTTCAGGTTGTTTCGGTAAAATTAAGGGGTAAAATAATTTTTAAGATGAGTCCTATTCACCACCATTTTGAGCTTTGTGGTTGGAAAGAACCTAAAATTATTATTAGATTTTGGATAGCGGGGCTTATTTTAGCGCTTATTGGAATAGCCAGTATTTAGTATATCGTATGTCGTATATCGTATATCGTTAAGGAAAAATAGCGTTAGCTGGTTAGCTAAATACGTATCTCGTATCTCGTGAATCGTATCTCGTAAAAAATACAGTAATGAGTAATATGTGTGCGCCAATGAGTAATAAGATTATATTTATGAATGTGTAAAAACAAGCTACTTATTGCATGTTACACATTTTAACAACTTGCTGACCGACTGGTAGACCGGAAGACTGGTAGACTAGTTAATCTTAAACTTGCAGCCCGAACCTATACGCTAAACGCTATAAGCTATACGCTAGATATGAGGTTATGCTTAGATGTTAATAGAAAAAAAATCTCCTGATTTATGGCTTTTTATAGTAGTAATTTTACTTATGGCTGTTGGTATATGTATGGTTTTTAGTTCAAGTTACATTATGGCCTATAAATGGTATGGAGATAGTTATTATTTTTTAAAAAGACAATTAATTAGTGCTATAATAGCCCTGGTAGTATTTTTTTTCGCTATATATACCGATTATCATTATTATAAAAAATTTACTCTACCTATCTTAATTTTATCCATTGCATTGCTATCGATGGTATATATTCCCAGTATCGGGAGAGCTGCCGGTGGGGCAAGAAGATGGGTTAAGATAGGATTTTTTTCTTTTCAACCTTCCGAAATTGCTAAATTTGCTTTAATCCTATATATGGCAGAGTCTTTAACCAGAAAACAATTAAAAGATATAAAAACCTTTATTAGAGGGATATTGCCCCCTTTAATTATTATGTTAGTAATGTTTTTATTAGTCTTGAATGAACCAGATTTTAGTACTTCCTTAATTATTTTGGGCATTTCTTTTATTATGTTATTTATTGGGGGGACCAGGGTAATTCAGCTTTATGCACTAATAATAGCAGCAATCCCCTTGGGAATTTTAATATTATCAAGAGAAGAATATAGAAGAGCGAGATTGCTCTCCTTTTTGGACCCCTGGAAAGATCCTCTAGATAGCGGGTTTCACATAATTCAATCTCTATTAGCCTTAGGGAGCGGGGGAATTTTTGGAATCGGATTGGCAGAGAGCAAACAAAAATATTTCTATCTTCCCGACCAACATACTGACTTTATCTTCTCTATAATCGGTGAGGAATTAGGGTTTATAGGTACTGTACTAATAATTATTCTCTTTATAATATTGTTGTGGCGTGGATTCAGGATAGCCTTAGATTCTTCTGACCAATTTGGAACTTTACTGGCTGCGGGCATTACTTCTATGATAGTTTTTCAGAGCATCATAAATATTGGAGTGGTAACCAAGATGATTCCCACTACCGGCATTACCCTGCCCTTTATCAGCTATGGGGGTTCATCTCTAATTGTAAATATGTTTTGCGCGGGAATTTTATTAAATATTTCCCGGTATAAAGTAAAAGAATAGGGAGCGTAATTGATGGCATTAAAGGTGATAATTTCGGGTGGTGGAACAGGGGGGCACATATATCCAGGAATTAGTTTAGCTTACGAGATAAAAGACAGAGACATAAAAAACGATATTTTATTTGTGGGAACTGAAAGGGGCCTGGAATCAAAACTTATTCCTCGGGAAGGTTTTAAAATTATAAAAATTAAAGCCCGGGGCATCCAACGAAAAATATGTTTTGAAAATTTAACGGCTATTGTCATTTTTT
Organism: bacterium; assembly: GCA_018819665.1. Classification (GTDB taxonomy): domain Bacteria; phylum Atribacterota; class Phoenicimicrobiia; order Phoenicimicrobiales; family Phoenicimicrobiaceae; genus Sediminicultor. Next base: position 778 of record JAHJOY010000153.1, on the reverse strand, counting down.
TAATTTCTTTATTTCAGTCATATAAAATTATAAAAAAGTATAAATCGGATATAGTTATTGGAACAGGGGGCTATGTGAGCGGTTCGGTTGTTTTGATGGCCGCGATATTAGGTATTCCAACTTTTGTCCATGAGCAGAATGTAATACCCGGGATTACCAATAAATTTTTATCTCGTATTACCAGAGCAACATTTTTAAGTTTTAATCAGTCAAAAAAATATTTTAGTAATAAAGCAAAATTGATTTTTACGGGCAACCCACTACGTTTTAAAAATATTAAACAGAGCACAGACAGAGAGTATAAAAAATTTAACCTTGATTCTTCAAAAAAAACTATATTGGTATTGGGAGGCAGCAAGGGAGCAGCCTCAATTAATAGAGCTGTTCTGGGAGGTATCGATTTAATAAAAGAGGTTATAAAAAACGACTGGCAAGTTTTATTGATTAGCGGGCAAGATGATTATGATAACATTATGGAAATAGTGGGAGAAGACCATAAAATATTTTCGGTAGAACCTTATCTGCATGATATTGAAAAAGCCTATTCTCTGGCTGATTTAGTAATCTGCCGGGCGGGAGCTACAACTTTAGCTGAGATTGGGGCCTATGGGTTACCGGCAATTTTAATACCTTACCCTTATGCTACTCATGATCACCAGGGAATTAACGCTAAAATTTTTGAAAGAGAAGGGGCTGCAATATTAATTTTAGAAAAAGATTTATCCGGAGAAAAATTAGCCCAGGTTTTACTCGATTTATTAAAAAATAAAAATAAATT
>JAHJOY010000152.1 GCA_018819665.1 bacterium | reverse complement strand
TCACGGCTTTGCCGTGATGAATAAAAAATAATAAATTGTTATTTTCGTAAGACAGGCGTCTCGCCTGTCTATAGGATTAAAACCGTATCTTGTATCTCGTAATTAGCGGATTATAGTAGAAGAAGTAGGGGCGTATTGCAATATGCCCTTCCAAGTGCAGGGGTTCGATTCATCGAACCCGCCAAAAAAAATTACCAAAACAACCCGGATCGGATAAATCCGACCCTTTGTACGGTATACAAAAAAAATTCAAATTTTAAACAATAAAAGGAGGAAATATTTTTATGGCTACTTTTGGCGACTTAAACAGTTTTATCGGTATTGGCAGATTAACCAGAGACCCGGAATTAAGATACACACCCGGCGGGACAGGAGTATGTAAATTTGGCATTGCTATAAACAGGACTTATAGAAACCAGGAAGGAAATAATATAGAAGACGTTCTCTTTATAAATGTAACAACCTGGGGTAAGCAGGCAGAAAATGTTTCACAGTTTTTAAAAAAAGGCAGAAGGGTAGCTATAAGCGGCGAATTAAGGTCTAATAATTGGCAGGATAAAGAAGGAAACAAGAGAACTTCTTTTGAAATTAACGCCAGAACTGTACAGTTTTTAGATTTAGCGAAAGATGCAGGTGCCGCAGAAGAAGGTCCCGCAGAGGGAGAAGAGAATATTCCTGATGAACCAATAAATGAAGACACTTCAGTATCAGGAGAAGATATTCCGTTTTAAAATAGTGAATAGTCGTTAGTGAATAGTATTTAGTGAAGAAAAAAACTAGAAGTTAAATTAGTAGGGGCAGACCTTGTGTCTGCCCCTAAGAAGGCGCATTACATACGCCTTTTCAGTTAGACTAAAATTTGCAAAATTCCTAAATATTATGCTAATATTATTATAGACAAAGAAAAATAGAGATGTTATAATATCACTTGCATAGTAAAAAAAGAATAAGTGGGCGGATAGCTCAGTTGGGAGAGCACTGGTTTTACAAGCCAGGGGTCACAGGTTCAAGCCCTGTTCCGCCTACCAATTTTTTAATAAAAACATGAAGGGGCCGTAGTGCAGCTTGGTTTAACACGCCTGCCTGTCACGCAGGAGATCGCGAGTTCAAATCTCGTCGGCCCCGCCATTTTCTCTAATGGTATAATTATGTAAGGCGATTTAAATGCCGAGATAGCTCAGTTGGTAGAGCAGTGGACTGAAAATCCACGTGTGCCCAGTTCGATTCTGGGTCTCGGCACCAGGTTTTTTGCGGAAATAGCTCAGTGGTAGAGCATCGCCTTGCCAAGGCGAGGGTCGCGGGTTCAAATCCCGTTTTCCGCTCCATTTATATAAAAATTAAATTGGCGGCATCGCCAAGTGGTAAGGCAGAGGACTGCAAATCCTTCATCCTCGGTTCGAATCCGAGTGCCGCCTCCATTTAATTTTGAGTGACGATTAGAAGTCTAAAGAAAATGGGCGGTTAATTCAGTGGTAGAATGCTTGCTCGACGCGCAAGAAGTCACTGGTTCGAATCCAGTACCGCCCACCATTTAAAATCTAAAAATGAAATAAGATTGCGTAGAAAACAGTAGGCTAACCTTTTCTAAAGAGAGTAGGTATTATTAAAGGTGTAATTATCTACATAAAAGTTTAATCGAACACCCTTTCTACATTAAATCCCTAATTTGAAATTTTTAAAAGAAGAGTAGGATTAGGCGGGTAATACCGATAGAATTTTTTAAGCGGGTTTTAGTTAATTTTTAGATGTTAACTTTAACTAAAAAAGGTGGAACCGCGAGATTATTAAATTAAACTTCTCGTCCTTTTCTGATACAGGACAAGAAGTTTTTTGTTTAATTATAAGGAGGTAGATATTATGTCAGAGATTAAAGTTGTTTTATTAGACGGTTCGGAAATAAAATTGAATAAAAGAGCTACTTTATATGATGCTGCTATCAAAATAAGCCAAAAATTAGGCAAAGAGGCAATTGCCGGTGTAGTAAACGGAGTGGAAAAGGATTTAAACTATGTTCTTGAGGATAATGACCGGGTTGAGATTATAACTTTTGCCTCACCTGAAGGCAGAGAAATTTATCATCATAGCAGTTCCCATATTATGGCCCAGGCGGTAAAGGAATTATTCCCCCAGGCAAAATTAGCCATTGGACCAGCCATTAAGGATGGCTTCTATTATGATTTTGATTTAGACCGTTCTTTTGCTCCGGAGGATATAGTACTTATTGAGAAAAGGATGAAAGAGATAGTGGGTAGAAATCTCCCTCTAAAAAGGATAGAGATAAGTAAAAAAGAGGCTAAAAAATTATTTAAAGAACAAGAAGAAGATTATAAAATAGAACTCCTTAAGGATATAGAAGATGATATGGTTACTTTGTATCAGCAGGGGGATTTTATTGATTTATGTAGAGGACCCCATATTCCTTCTACCGGGAAGTTAAAAGCTTTTAAACTTTTAAGTATTGCCGGTGCGTATTGGAGAGGAAATGAAAAAAATAAGATGCTGCAGCGTATTTATGGAACCTCATTTGACAAAAAATCCGAACTGGATAATTATTTGAAATTAATTGAAGAAGCAAAAAAGAGAGACCATCGAAAATTAGGAAAAGATTTAGATTTATTCAGCTTTCATGATGAGGGAGTCGGGTTTCCTTTCTTTCATCCCAAAGGAATGGTGTTAAGAAATATCCTGGAGGATTACTGGAAAGAGGAACATTATAAGAGCGGTTATACAGAAGTTAAAACCCCGATTATCTTAAATAAATCATTATGGGTAAAATCCGGGCACTGGGATCATTATAAGGAAAATATGTATTTTACCAAGATAGATGAGGAAGATTATGCTATTAAACCGATGAATTGTCCGGGAGGAATTTTAATTTACAAAACCACCCTTCACAGTTATAGAGATTTGCCGCTTAGAATGGGAGAATTGGGGTTAGTGCACAGACATGAATTGTCCGGGGTGCTTCACGGACTCTTCAGGGTAAGGTCTTTTACCCAGGATGATGCTCATATATTTATGACACGGGAACAGATTAAAGATGAGATAAGAGGAGTAATCGATTTGGCTGATAGGATATATAAGACCTTTGGTTTTTCCTATCGCGTGGAATTAAGCACTAAACCGGAAAACGCTATGGGTTCTGATGAAATATGGGAAAAGGCTACCAGTAGTCTGGAAGAAGCTTTGAAAGATAAAAAGATAGATTATATTATAAATGAAGGTGATGGGGCATTTTACGGTCCCAAAATAGATTTTCATTTACAGGATTGCATAGGCAGAAACTGGCAGTGCGGCACTTTCCAGTTAGATTTTATTATGCCGGAAAAATTTGATCTTTTCTATATTAATAAAGAAGGGAATAAGGAAAGGCCGGTTATGTTGCACCGAACTGTTCTGGGAAGTATGGAGAGATTTATCGGGATACTTATTGAAAATTATGCTGGAGCATTTCCTGTGTGGTTAGCCCCTGTTCAGGTAAAATTATTGCCTATTGCTGACAGGCATATTGAATATGGTAAAAATTTTGTGAATGAGTTAAGTAAATATAATATAAGGGCAGAATTAGACGAGATTAATGATAAAATTGGGGCTAAGATAAGAAAAGCTGAGATAGAAAAGATACCCTATATGTTGATATTTGGGGATAAAGAAGTAGAAGAGGGCCTTGCTTCAGTAAGAAAGAGAGGAAAAGGAGACTTGGGGAGGATAAAATTAACCAAGTTTATCGAAGATGTTTTAAAAGAAATTAAAGATAAAAACTTATCTTAAAGATTAATCGGCAAATATAATTTGAGCAAATGATTATATAATTAGTTAGATAGGAAGTTTAGTACCTTTTTTTCTTTCCTTATGCGATACGCAATACAATTTCGTTGTTCGTATCTTGTATCTAATATCTCGAAAGAAAAATAAATTCAAACACACAACTTTTTTAATTTTTTAATATTTC
>JAHJOY010000151.1 GCA_018819665.1 bacterium | reverse complement strand
TTAAAAAAATATTATTATATAAATTAAGTGAGCTACCATTGGAAGACGGAAGATATTTTTCTTTAGAAGGCAGAACTTTAGAATTCCTTTACGACAATGCAGTAGGTAAAATTGCTGCTTTAGATATTTTGGATCCGGAAACAGGCGAAGTTATAATTAGTGGAGGTAAAAAGATAACCAGGAACCATGCTACAGAAATATGCATTAGACATTTGGATTTAATAAAAGTAAGAGCAAACAATAAGACCGCATGTATTAATATAATTGAAAATGTAGGATTTATTAGAAGGAAGAAGTTTGTAGCAGTAGGAATGCCCATAATCCAAGGTATTACTCAAGCCTCCCTTTCTACTGAAAGTTTTCTGTCTGCCGCATCATTTCAGAGAACCACACATGTTTTAACTAATGCTTCTATCAAGGGGAAGGTAGATAAACTTTATGGTTTAAAGGAAAATGTTATTATTGGTAACATCATACCCGCAGGGACAGGTTTAAATAAGTACGGAAGAATAGAAGTTGATTACTCACATGAGGAAGAAGAAAAAGTGGAAGAAATATTTAAAGAGGCAGAAGGAGAGCAGAGAGAAAAGAAGATAGATATATTTAGAGAAGAAGATGAAGATAGTAAAGAGAAAATGTTAGACCATACAACAGATGAAGAACCGGAGCTTAATTAGTCGTTAGTGAATAGAATCAGAGCGTAAAGTGTAAAGCTAAAAATGTAAAACCAAAACTTAAAACTCAAAATTAAAGAAAAAGTTTTGAATTTTGAATTATGGTTTTTCGCTTTTCGCTTTAAGTTTTTAGTTTAATACTAGCGCGATACTCGATACGCAATACGCGATACGAATTTATACTAATTTAGCTTGACATCAAATACTGATGCTGTTAGAATATAAAAGTATTTTTATTTATAGGATGTTGATAAATTTAGACAAAGGAAGGTGAGATATGCCTACCATAAACCAATTAGTAAGAAAAGGTAGAAAAAAGGTCTTTAAAAAATCTGATACGCCATCTTTGCAGGGCAGCCCTTTAAAAAGAGGGGTATGCACCAGAGTTTGGACTATAACTCCTAAGAAACCTAATTCCGCCTTAAGAAAAGTCACCCGAGTAAGATTAACTAATAATATGGAGGTTACTGCATATATTCCCGGAATAGGGCATAATCTTCAAGAACATTCTATTGTGCTCTTAAGAGGTGGAAGGGTAAAAGATTTACCAGGAGTTAGATATCATATTGTCAGAGGAGTTATGGATGCTACTGGAGTAGAAAATAGAATGCAAGGGCGTTCAAGATATGGATCTAAAAGACCAAAAAAAACGGAAAAGAAATAAATGAGTCGCAAGTCGTTAGTGAATAGTATCAGAGCGTAAAGTGTAAAGCTAAAAACGCAAAACCAAAACTTAAAACTTAAAACATAAGAAAAAATTTTGAATTTTGAATTATGGTTTTTCGCTTTTCGCTTTAAGTTTTTAGTTTAATGCTGGCGCAATACGATATACGATATACGATATACTAATTTAAAAAGATAGAGGTGGTAAATAATGTCCAGGAGAAGAAGGGCAGTAAAGAGAATAAATGTACCAGATCCTGTATATCACGATAAAAATGTAGCAACTTTTATAAACAAGCTAATGTATGATGGTAAAAAAAGCATAGCAGAAGCAATTTTTTATCGGGCTTTAGATATAGCTGCTAAGAAAACAAAAAAGGAACCCTTGGAAGTATTTAATCAAGCTTTACAGAATGTTATACCAGTATTAGAGGTAAAATCAAGAAGGGTTGGAGGAGCCAGTTATCAGATCCCGGTTGAAGTAAGTCCGGATAGAAGAATAACTTTAGGGATGAGGTGGATAATTAATTTTGCCAGGAAAAAAACAGGTAAGCCGATGCATGAAAAATTATCCTTAGAGTTAACAGATGCAGCGAATGGTGTCGGAGCAGCTGTTAAAAAGAAAGAAGATACTCATAAGATGGCAGAAGCAAACAAAGCATTTGCTCATTACAGGTGGTAAATAGCATATCGTATATCGTATTTCGTATATCGTAAAGAAAATAGAAGCCAGAATTCAGAAACCAAGATTTAGAATATTAAATAGCAAATAGAGTTTAAGTTTCTTACGATATACGAGATACGAGATACGAGATACGAATTAAGATTAGGTTTTTAAATTATGTTTACAAAATTATCTTTAGATAAAATAAGAAATATTGGTATAATGGCCCATATTGACGCAGGCAAGACTACCGTTACCGAGAGGATACTTTACTATACGGGAAAAGTTCATAAGATGGGCGAGGTCCATGAGGGGTCTGCAACTATGGATTGGATGCCTCAAGAAAAAGAGAGAGGCATTACTATAACTTCTGCAGCAACCACTCTTTATTGGAAAGATAATCGTGTTAATCTTATTGATACACCAGGACACGTAGATTTTACTATGGAGGTTGAACGTTGTTTAAGGGTACTTGATGGTGCTGTTGCAGTCTTCTGTGCAGTAGGAGGGGTTGAACCCCAGACAGAAACCGTTTGGCATCAGGCAGAAAGATATGGTGTTCCTCGTATTGCCTTTATTAATAAAATGGATAGGGTAGGAGCAGATTTCTATCGTGTTATAAAAGAGATTCAAGATAAACTGGCGACTAATCCAATCATTGTTCAATTGCCCTGGGGGAGTGAAGAAGATTTTATAGGCATTATCGACTTAATAAAAATGAAGGCGTATTCTTATACTATAGATAATTTAGGAGTAAATTATAAAGAAGTATCTATATCAAAAGATATGCTAGAATTAGCCAATGAGTATCATCATAAAATGATAGAAAGCTTAGCTGAAGTTGATGAAAGAATTATGGAAAAATATCTTGAAGGTGAAGAAATTGCCTCCAATGAAATAAAGTCTGCAATTCGCAGATTAACTATTAAAAATGAGGTAATTCCGGTTTTTTGTGGTTCAGCTTTAAAAAATAAAGGTATTCAGTTACTTTTAGATGCGATAGTTAATTATCTGCCTTCTCCTTTAGATGTTCCGCCGATCAAAGGCATAGATCCTCAGAACGAGAAGGGGATATATAGGTTAGCCGAGGATAAAGAACCATTATCTTCTTTGGTTTTTAAAATTATGACTGATCCTTATATAGGAAAATTAAGTTTTGTCAGAGTTTATTCAGGTATATTAAAATCAGGTTCTTATGTTTATAATTCAACTACAGGGATTAGGGAAAGAATAAATAGATTAGTACTGATTCATGCTGATCACAAGAAGGATGTTACAGAGATACCTGCAGGAAATATAGGGGCAATAATAGGTTTAAAAAAATCTACTACTGGTGATACTTTATGTGATGTAAAACATCCTATAATTTTAGAATCAATAAAATTTCCTGAACCGGTGATATCTATCGCTATAGAGCCAAAAAGTAAAGCAGAGCAAGATAAAATGGCTTTAGCTTTGGATAAATTGTCAGAAGAAGACCCGACTTTTAGAAGAACGCATAATGTTGAAACCGGTCAAACTATCATCTCGGGTATGGGGGAACTGCATTTAGAAATAATTGTAGATCGTTTACTTCGGGAATTTAAAGTAGAAGGAAATATAGGAAAGCCACAAGTGGCTTATAGAGAAACAATCGAGAGAACTGCTACGGCTAGAGGGAAATTTATCAGACAATCGGGAGGTAGGGGACAATATGGAGATGTAACTCTGGAGGTAGAACCTTACAAAGAAGATAATTTTAAATTTATTAATCGGATAGTTGGCGGAGCAATACCCAAAGAATATATCCCCGCAGTAGAAGGGGGTATAAAAGAAGCTATGTTAAGTGGAGTATTGGCTAATTACCCGGTCACCAATATAAAAGTAACTTTATTAGACGGTTCTTATCATCCAGTAGATTCATCGGAGATTGCTTTTAAGATTGCAGCCTCTATGGCCTTTCAAGAATGTATGAAAAACGCCAAACCAATACTTTTAGAACCGATGATGGAAGTAGAAATCGTAACTCCAGAAGAATATTTAGGCAATCTGATAAGTGATATAAGTTCACGGAGGGCGAAAGTAGAGGGTATAGAAACAAAGGCTAAAGTAAAAATTATTATTGCTTATGTACCTTTAGTAGAAATGTTTGGTTATGCTACTAGTTTAAGGTCAATTTCACAAGGTAGAGCAACTTCTACTATGCAGTTTTTATATTACGAAAAAGTTCCAGATAATATTACGAAGGAAATATTAATCTAAATTTAAAATAATAAAAATAG
>JAHJOY010000150.1 GCA_018819665.1 bacterium | reverse complement strand
CTGCAAGCAGAAACACAGCGCCAGCAATAGCCCTCGGCATCAAGTATTGCATTGAAAGGCTTGGATGTAAAGAAGATGAGGTTATATTTATATCACCTTCAGACCATATCATAAAGCCTGCCGATAAATTCGCTGAATATATCAACCTTGCAAGAGGAGTTGCTCAGAAAGGCCATATCGTAACATTCGGCATTAAGCCCGACAGAGCTGAAACAGGATATGGATATATTAAAGTCAGAGGTAAAGAAGGGGACTGTCCCAGATTTACGGACGCAGTCGTAGAATCGGGACTGTCCCCAAATGAGAACATGGGACAGAATTTCCTTGAAGTAGAAAGGTTTGCAGAAAAGCCTGACATAGAGACTGCAAAGAGATATCTTGATGAAGGTAATTACTACTGGAACTCAGGGATGTTTGCCTTTAGTATTGGGGTGATGATTGAGGAATTTAAACAACATACACCTGAAATAAGCGAAATCCTCGGGATGAACTTTGATGATATGATATCAAACTTTGCGCAGATGCCTGATATATCCATAGACTATGCTGTAATGGAGAAATCAGATAGGGTTGTAACACTGCCTCTTGAACTCTACTGGAATGACATAGGCTCATGGGATTCATTGTATGAAATTCTCGATAAAGATAAACTTGGAAATGTCAAAAAGGGCGATATTATTGCTATAGATACAAAAAAAAACCTGATAATCGGTAACAAGAGACTCATATCAACCATAGGCCTTGATAACCATCTTATTGTTGAGACAGACGACGCCATACTTATAGCAAAGAGAGGGGAGGCGCAGAAAGTAAGGGATGTAGTAAATAGACTCAAAAAAGAAAATAGAAAAGAGGCAGATGAGCATGTTACCACCCACAGGCCGTGGGGAAGCTATACAGTGCTTGAAGAAGGACCAAGATATAAGATAAAGAGGATAGCGGTAAACCCTCTTGAGAAGCTTAGCCTTCAGATGCATTATCACAGGTCTGAGCACTGGGTAGTTGTAAAAGGAACTGCAAAGGTGACAATAGGAGACAAAGAGATGTTTGTGCATGAAAACGAATCCGCATATGTTCCGAAATCAACGCTTCATAGACTTGAAAATCCCTGCAAAGACCTTCTTGAGATAATTGAGGTACAGAATGGGGACTATGTGGGAGAAGATGATATTGTGAGATATGAGGATGTGTATGGCAGAGGTTAAAATACAGGGGGGAAACATGGATATCGTAAAATTTGAAGAAATTGAAAATAAAATCATAGACCTACGAGGTCAAAAAGTTATTCTTGATAGTGATGTGGCAGAGCTTTACAGCGTAGATACAAGGGATATAAATAAAGCAGTCAAAAATAATCCCGATAAGTTTCTGGGCGGATACATTTTAGAGCTTTCAAAAGAAGAGAAAAATGAACTGGTGGAAAATTTCCACCGCAAAATTTTCTAAGCCGAAATTCTTGATGATAACCTCGTGTCCAATGAAAGAGAAACGACTATTGAGTTGAATTTTGCTGTATTGAAGTTCAAGCACATCATCAAAACAAAAAAGGAGAAAAAGTAGCCTGTTCTTTTTTTACTGCTTGAATGATTTGTGAAGGATGGAGCGGATGAGATATAATATTTCATCTGATAGGAGGCATACGGATGAATTTAATCATTGAAATCGAACAAGAGGAGGATGGGCGCTGGATTGCAGAAGTGCCGGATCTGCCCGGAGTGCTTGCTTATGGTCATACCCGTGAAGAAGCCATTGCTCGTGTCAAGACCTTATCATTGCGGGTGCTGTCCGACCGCATAGAGAACGGCGAAACTGTCCCTGAAATGGATGATGTTTTCTCAGTGACTGCATGAGCAGATGGCCATCTGTAAAAGCAAAACGAGTATTGGCGGCGCTCCTGCGGATTGGCTGGAGCATTAAGCGTCATAAAGGCGGTTCACACCGTGTTCTTTCACGACCTGATTGGCAGGATTATATATTTGCATTTCATGATGACGAGGAAATCGGCCCGCGCATGTTGGCACGCATTGCGAAGCATACAGGGCTTAAGCCGGAAGATTTATAACTGCTTGGTAGCGTTTTTAGATGGCTGCAAAAAGTGTTATAATTATTCAACGAACCGAATAGGAAAAGGAGAATTAAAATGGGAAGCAAAGCAACATATACGGCAGAATATTTAAATGACGGTCACCTGTCAATACCCAAAGAAATTGCAGATAGATTATCCCTTAAGAATGGCAAAAAAATTCGGGTGATTCTGGAAGAATCAAGATTCAACAAAAGTGATATATTAGATCTTTTCGGGATCTGGAAAAGCAAAAGTGAGGAAGAAATTAAAATCTTTAAAGATATTCTCAAGGAACGGGAACATTTCGGCAGAGGGGAAATCAAACTTTGATATATTGTCTTGATACGGATATTATTATCGAATATTTCAGAGGAAACGAGTCCATTAAAAATAAAATTGAAAATCTCGGGGATAATGATTCAATAGGATTAACATGGCTTAGTGTATATGAGTTTTTTAAAGGCATATCAAAAGAATCGATAGGCTAAAAATCGAAAACTGGATGAAAACATAATCGCAATCAACCCTTTACGCCTTACGATTCACGGCATTTAAGAATGTCAAATGTCAAGTCTGACCCCATGCTCGACCCACTATGAAGATTGAAAAAGTAGCCTGTCCCCTTTTTGGCTATGAAGTTAAAAAACAAGGCGGAAATTCATAATAACGCTCCCTTTTGCGAGTTTGTAAGATGAAATCAGTATTTTTAGAGAGCAAAAATATATCCCTCCGTCCATTATCAAAGGAAGACAGTTTTGATGATTATGTAAACTGGTTAAATAATCAGGAGACCACGCTTTTTATGGGAAGCGGACAAAAGAGGGATAATAGTGGTATACTTTTAAGTCTTGGAGGTGATTTAAGATGATATTGATAAGACAAAAGGTAAAAGCAGAAGATGGGATTATCAACATCAGACTACCTGATGACTTTAAAGGCAGTGTAGTTGATGTAGTTGTAAAGACAGAAGACGACCTCTCTGCAAGGCTTATGCTGGATACTGTGAAGATTGACACCACAAAATGGAAATTTAACAGAGAAGAGATATATGGTGGATAGCATCTTTTTAGATTCCAATATTCTCATTTACGCCTATTCTGATACAGAAGCATGGAAAAGAGAGAGGGTTTTGTCCATTATTGAAAGTGGGAACCTGACAATAAGCACACAGGTAGTGAATGAATTTATATGGATTATGAACAGAAAATACGGCATTTCCCTAAATATCTTAAAAGCCATTGTAGGGAATATGTTTGAAATATTTAATGTCTCGTTAATTTCCAGAGGTGTTATTAATAATGCGATTGGTATATCAGAGAGGTGGGGATATACGTACTGGGACAGTTTAATATTATCGTCAGCATTAGAGACGGACTGCATGGCTATTTATACAGAGGACATGAGGCATGGACATATATTGGATAATGGGTTAAAGATTACAAATCCATTTTTGTAAGAAAAAGCAGCCTGTCCCCTTTTAGTTCGATTACAGAATGGAAGGAGTTCAGGAGCCCTGACTTTGATGAGATGGCAAGCCGTCTGAAGAATAAAATAATTTTTGACGGAAGAAATCAGTATAATAGAGAAAAACTTCGTGAGTTAGGATTTGAATACTTTCAGATAGGAGTTTCCGTATAAAATGGACTTGAAATGAATGTAAGAGAACTCATTACCAAAAATAATCTTGAAGGAGGAGTATTTTATGAATTATATAGACAGAATTGAAATTAACCCAAGAGTTTGCAATGGAAAGCCTGTTATTAAAGGGACGAGAATTCCGATCACAGTTATACTTGAACAGATAGCAGAAGGCGAGACATGGCAGGAGTTACTTGGAGGCTATCCGGAGTTGACCATTGAAGATATTAAAGCTGCACTGCAATATGCTAGGTTATTTCTTGAACATTCTGAATTAAAAGCTACCAATGCCTGACATTATGAGACTTTATCTTGACCAGATGTTTCATGTCCGAGTTGCCGACGCCCTGCGGGCAAAAGGGCATGATGCTTTACGCGCTTCTGAAATAGGACAAGAAAGGGGAGACTACATTCGCAAGAGGAATTTAAAGATCATCTTATAATTCTATCAGAACATAGGGTGAAATGGATTTTGACTGCACCGTAAAATACCAGAGGAGGCTTTATGGAAACACAAAACAAAGGCACGGCAGTTTATGAAGACGAGATTAACCTTTATGATTACTGGAAGGTAATTGTAAAAAGAAAAACGCTTATCATAGGATTATTCCTCGCCGCTGTCCTTGTATCAGCAATAATAAGTCTTCTAATGCCTAAAATATACAGGGGAGAGGTTGTGTTAACACAACTGGTATTGTCACCAAAAGAACTGATTGCTATTGGGGGCAAGATTGATGCAGGAAAAAAGGAAGAAATTTTACCAACAACACACCATTCAATAACTGCCATCAAATTAAATGTACTGAAAGATTCTACAGATAAACTTCAGTTAATCATTGAAGCAAAAAATAAGGATGCCATATCTTCTGCAATGACAGAATTTGTCGGATATTTGAATAATTTTCCTCTTATAAATCGCTCTGTTGAAGAAGAAAGACAAAGACTCTTAAAACAGTCAGAGGAACTCTCCAATGTTATAAAAGGGTCAAACAAATTGGCAGAGACATATGAGAAACTTCTTAAAGCAGGCAAGTATGTACCGATGGGTTTTAATCTAGTAGGTTTTAATCCAGTGGACGTAAGGAAGAAAATATCTGATATGAAAGTAGAAAAATTTATCATAGACCAAACTCTTAATAGACCCAAAGGTGTTGAAATGATAGAAAACCCCTATATTCTAAAAAATCCCGTTAAGCCAAAGATAAAGATGAATATAGCCCTTGCAGGGATTATCAGTCTT
>JAHJOY010000149.1 GCA_018819665.1 bacterium | reverse complement strand
GTGGTATTTTTAGCAATTTCTTACAATTCCACTACCCATGAACCAACTTATTATATTGAAAGGACAGGGCAGGAACCGTATGGTCATTTTTTAGTGTGTCGCTCTAATGCTTACAATAAAGGGAAAAGATTAGCTCAACCCAAAAATTGGGAGGATTATTGTCAGCTTGAGGCATCTTATAATGAGGCGGAAGATATCCGTCTGCTCTATGTAGCGGCCACCCGGGCCAAGAATCTCCTGGTTATCAGCAGTTTAAACCATAAAAGCAACAAGAGTAATCCCTGGCTGCCTTTATTGAAAAATATTAAAGAAGAAATGAACATTACAGTTCCTGAAGAAAAGCTCCTTGAAGCGGAAGCAAAAGAAAAAGAAAAGAAATCTTTATTTGATGGTTATAAGAAGATTCAAAAAGAATGTGGGCAATGGATGAAAGATTTATCAAAAAGCAGTTATTATGAAAAAACACCGACTGATTTTAAAGATGAAGAGAAACACCGAAAGATTGCCACGGTTGATGTCGGTGGAACAGCCTGGGGGAGTGCCGTTCATAGAATCTTTGATTATTTAATTAAAGAAGATCCTGATGAGCAGTTATTGTCTTTACATGCGGGAAAGGCCCTGGAAAAACAGGGGATATCTCCAAAGAGAAAAGTGGAATTAGAGGAGCTGGTCCAAAAGTTTAAAAAGAGTGATTTATATCAACGCCTGAAAAAAGCAGAACTTAAGTATAGCGAAGTCCCCTTTACTATAAATATTGAGCCCGCTCATCCTCTTTATGCCGAATTAGCCGGGCAGGATTCCCGCCCGATAATTCTGTCCGGAACTATTGACCTGGTCTTTAAGGAAACCGATGGCTGGGTAGTGATAGATTATAAGACTGACCGACCAAAAAATAAGAAGGATTATTCTAAATTAGTCGAGGTCTATCAAAAGCAGATTGCTATTTACAGCCAGGTATGGCAGGAAATCACCGGAGAACAGGTGAAACAAAGCAGCATATATTTTGTTAATTAGTTACCCAGTTAGCCAGTTTACTAAACATGTAATGGGTAGGGGTGTATAGAATTGGTTAGTTGGTTACCTGGTTAGCTAGTTAAGAAAATAGAATAAAGGAGCCAGGAGACAGGATAGATACGTATCTCGTAAAGAGGAAGAGCGTATAGTTATGAAAGGGGGAATCAGAATTCAGAAGATAAATTGTAGGGGCAGATCTTGTGTCTGCCCGTATTGTCCTTATAAGAATATCAAAAAAGTTTGTCAAAGGACCTTCCCCTGACAAACTTTTCAGTTCCTTTTAGATATTTCAAAGGAGAAAATTATAAAAAAAAGAAGGATTTTAAATAAAAACGTAGTATATTTAAATAGCAGTAATTATTTTTTCAATATTCGAAAGCTCCTTATAAATGGACAGGGTTAATATATATTATAGTACTGAATTAAAGTGAAAAGTAAAATAAAAAAATGGAACACTTGTAGTTGAAACTATGGAGGTTGTAATATTTCTAGTATACAAATTAAATAATATAGATATGGGGTGAGAATGCTTTAAAATGAAAATTCAAATAAAATATTTAAATGGTATTCGGTTTAAACGTTTTATTATAAATTCTGCCCAACGCATAAATCAGATGGAGCAGTATCTGAATGATATTAATGTTTTCCCGGTAGCTGATGGAGACACAGGTACTAATATGGCAGCAACTATGAGCAGTATTGTAAAAGGGATAAAAAAATGTAAAGAATCTTCTTTCACCAAAATTATTAGTGTTATTGCTGATTCGGCTTTGACTGGCGCGCGTGGTAATTCCGGGGCTATCTTAGCTCAATTTTTTCAAGGCCTGGCAGAAGCAACAAAGGACAAAGTGCGTCTTAGCACAGAAACTTTTGCCCAAGCTGCTACTAAGGCAGCAGAACAAGCCCGGAAAGCTATTTCGCACCCTCAAGAAGGCACGATTATTACAGTAATGAAAGAGTGGGCAAATCATCTTGCCGAACACGCCCCTCAAACCCCTGATTTTGCCGAACTTTTTAAAAAATCATTATCTAAAGCAAAGGATTCCCTAGCTCAAACACCCGATAAACTCCTGATATTAAAAAAGGCAGGCGTAGTTGATGCCGGAGCCCAGGGGTTTGTCAATATATTAGAGGGAATAGTCAATTTTATTGAATATGGAAAAATTAAATCATTAAAAGCAATTACTTCTACTACCAATAAAATGAGGAGTTTTAATTTAGGTAAAGTTGATTCCGGAATTAATTTTCAGTTCTGTACTGAATGTTTGCTTGAAGGTATTAGCTTAGATCTAAAGACAATTAAACAAAAACTCTCTTTTTTAGGTGACTCATTGATTATTGCGGGTTCTAAAAACAAAGCCCATATTCATATTCACACTGATAAACCAGAAGATGTTTTTACTGAATTGTCTGAATTCGGAACCATAGTAAGAACTAAAGTTGATGATATGCACAAACAGCATACTAAGATTAAACTTGATACTCAAAAAAATATCGGGTTGGTTACTGATTCAACCTGTGATTTACCGCCAGAGTTAATTAAGAAGTATAATATTCAGATTGTACCTATAGTGATTCAAGTTGGGAAAAAGAGCTATTTAGATCAAGTAGAAATTAAACCAAAGGATTTTATTCATATTTTAGAGACCTCTAACGAAAAGCTATCCACTTCTCAACCCGCTCCAGCTTTTTTTAAAAAAGTCTATGATAAAGCTGCAGCAAAATACGAATCTATAATCTCTATACATATTTCAGAAAAGTTAAGCGGAACGATTCAGGGTGCACGTATGGGCTGCAAGGATATGGAGTACGTTAATAAAATTCACATTATTGATAGTAAAACGAGTTCAGTTGCTTTAGGATTATTAGTTGCTGAAGCGGCTCAATTGATTCAGGAAGGGTGCAAGCTTGAAGAAATCATTAACCGACTAAAAATTGCTGCCGACAATGTTAAAATCTTTATCAGCATACCTACCTTAAAATATCTAATGCGTAGTGGGCGCTTGAGTAAAACTAAAGGACTTTTAGGTACGCTTCTTAACTTGAAACCCATTTTAACTGTAAATTCTGATGGCAATATTGTCGAAGCCGCTAAAGTGATTGGGCAAAATAGAGTTATTCATAAGACTGTAGATTTGGCGATTAAATTTGCAAAAAGTGTTAAAAATCCTCGTTTTGGCATTACTCATGTAGCAGCACCAGAGTTGGCTCAATGGTATGGTTATAAAATTCGCAATGTCTTTAATTCTTCAAAAGTAATGATTTCCGAAGCATCCCCCGCTTTAAGTGTACATATTGGCATTGGGGGAGCGGCTATCGCAGTCTTAGGGGATTCTTAAAAGGTGACAAAGGACCGTCCCCTGTCACCTTTAAAAAATATTTCTAAAAAAGAAGGATTTTTTAAT
>JAHJOY010000148.1 GCA_018819665.1 bacterium | reverse complement strand
TTGACTTTGCCTTTGCTAATGATATCACTGCCCCTATTGCCATAAAATATTTTAAAGAAAGTGGTGCCAGACAAGTATTTGACAAAAAGAGGATCGGTTTAATCCCTGATCATTTTGCTCCCAATAAAGATATAAAATCTGCCGAACAATGTAAGTTATTAAAAGAATTTGCTCAGGAGTATGAGATAGAAAATTATTTTGAAATAGGAAAGATGGGGGTAGAACATGCCCTTCTGCCAGAAAAGGGATTAGTTCTTCCAGGTGATATAGTAGTGGGAGCAGATTCTCATACTGACACTTCCGGGGCATTAGGTGCCTTTGCCATAGGGGTGGGAAGTACCGATTTGGCAGCCGTTATGGCCCTTGGTGAGGTCTGGCTTAAAGTACCTCCTACTATCAAGTTTATTTATTCCGGAAAATTAAATAAATGGGTAAGCGGAAAAGACCTAATCCTGTACACTATTTCCAAGATTGGGGTAGATGGAGCAAATTACAAGGTGATGGAATTTAGCGGGGAAGTAATTAAAGGTTTTTCTATGGATAACCGCTTTACTGTGTGTAATATGGCCATTGAAGCAGGGGCTAAAACCGGGATTATCGAACCTGATGAGATTACTTTGGAATATTTAAAAGGGCGAGCCAAAAGACCTTTTCAGGTCTATAATAGTGATCCTGATGCCCATTATGAAAAAATTATAGAGATTGATGTTAGCCAGATTGAACCCCAGGTGGCTTTCCCTCATCTACCGGAGAATGCTAAACCAATTAGTCAAGCAAAAGGGATTAAGATTGATCAATCCATTATCGGTTCCTGTACCAATGGGAGGATGGAGGATTTACGTATAGCTGCTGAAATCTTAAAGGGGCAGCAGGTTCATCCGGAAGTTAGATTGATTATTATTCCAGCGACTCAAGATGTTTATCTGCAAGCTCTTCGAGAAGGATTAATTGATATATTTATTACTGCCGGAGCCGCAGTAAGTACCCCTACTTGTGGTCCTTGTTTGGGTGGTTATATGGGTATCTTGGCTAAAGGAGAAAGAGCAATTTCTACCACTAACAGGAATTTTGTAGGGAGGATGGGACACCCTGAAAGCGAAATATACCTGGCCAGTCCTGCTGTAGCTGCTGCCTCTGCCATTTTAGGCAGAATAGCCAGTCCTGAGGAGGTGAAATAGAATGATAATTAAAGGCAAGATATGGAAATTTAAAGATAACATTGATACTGATGTAATTATCCCTGCTCGTTATCTTAATACCTCTGACCCCAAAGAGTTGGCCCTGCATTGTATGGAAGATTATGATTCTGAATTTGTTAAAAAGATGAATCAAGGAGATATTATAGTAGCAGGTAGAAATTTTGGCTGTGGGAGTTCCCGCGAACATGCCCCTATTGCCCTAAAAGCAGCAGGAGTATCTTGTATTATCGCCCAATCTTTTGCCCGAATCTTTTTTAGAAATGCCATAAATATTGGTCTTCCTATCTTTGAATCCGAAGAAATTATAGATCAATGTTCCGAAGGTGATCTTCTAGAAGTAGATACTGTAAGAGGAATAATAAAAAATATTAACAAAGATAAAACTTACAAGTTAAATCCCTTGCCGGCCTTTATTCAAAATATTATTTCCTTAGGTGGATTAAGAGAATATGTCAAAGAAGAAGTAAAAAGGAGAGAGGGGAATGTATAATATAGCTTTAATCCCCGGTGATGGGATAGGACCGGAAATAATCAAAGAAGGCAAAAAGGTAATAGATGCTGCTTCTTGTAGGTATGGAATAAAAATTAATTGGACCGAATATCCCTTTGGAGCTGAACATTATCTTAAAACCGGGGAGTTGCTTCCCGATGCAGCTTTAAAAGAAATGGAAGCTATGGATGCTGTCTATCTCGGAGCTGTCGGTGATCCCCGAGTAAAGCCTGGTATTTTAGAAAAAGAAATATTGCTTAAAGCCAGATTTTATTTTGATCAGTATATCAATTTACGCCCCATTAAGTTATATAAAGGAGTTCCCTGTCCTTTAAAAGATAAGAATCCGGAAGATATTAATTTTTACGTAGTAAGAGAAAATACCGAAGACTTCTACATAGGAATTGGGGGACGATTTAAAGGAGTAGAGCAAGAAGATAATTTAGAAGTCTTAAGAGAACTGTATAAGACTAAAATTAAGGTGAATTTTAACTTAGAACAAGAAGAAGAGTTAGCTTATCAGATTGGCTTAATTAGTAGACCGGGAGCTCAGAGAGTGATTAAATATGCCTTTGAGTTGGCCAAGAAAAAAGGAATGAATCGAGTAACTTCAGTAGACAAGGCTAATGTATTGACTAATATCTATGGATTATGGAGAGATGTTTTTGAAGAAATATCTACTCAATATCCTGATATAGAAACAGAATTTTCCTTTGTAGATGCGATTACTATGTGGTTTGTAAGAAAACCTGAGTGGTTTAAGGTAGTAGTTACTCCTAATATGTTTGGAGATATCATTACCGATTTAGGAGCAATGATTCAAGGTGGTTTAGGAATAGCCGCCGGAGGGAATATAAACCCTGAAGGTGTTTCCATGTTTGAGCCCATTCATGGTTCTGCCCCCAAATATAAAGGTAAGTCTATCGCTAATCCTATTGCTACTATACTTGCCGGGGCTATGATGTTAGATTGTTTGGGAGAAGTAAAAGCAGCTAAAGTCATTGAGGATGCGGTAGAAAAAGTGTTAAGCGAAGGGAAAGTAAGGTCTCATGATTTAGGAGGAGATTCTTCTACTGAACAAGTTGGAGACGAGGTAGTGGAAAAATTAAAACTTTCCCTTTAGCTACCCTATGGTAACTACTAAAACGGTTTTTATATAACACAGATACGAATTAGTCGTTAGTGAATAGTCGTTAGTCGTTAGTTTTAAATACAAGTTTTCAGTTATCGGTTTACAGTTTATTACAAGGGAGCATGATAGTAGACTTATTTAAAAATTATTTGACTG
>JAHJOY010000147.1 GCA_018819665.1 bacterium | reverse complement strand
CTTTTACTGCATATAAAGGTAGAATTATTACTACAACATCGAATAGTATTGCTCACTTGCTATCAAAACAATTTTGACGAATAATTCGATGGACAATACAAACATTGCTCTTGAGTTGCTGCTTTTGCATTCTCTCAACACTGCCCAACTGATTTTTCCCCTGAAACATGATGCCATTGGTAATAAGGAACGGGGTTATGAACATTTCCTGCTTATCTCTCCATAACAGAAACCACAGGTGGAACAGGTGGAACACTCTGTACTTGCTGGCTATCAGAAGATGGATCTCCTAAAGCTACGCTATTTATCCATAAACTAAGACTGAGAACGAGAACTACCAAAACGAAAAGTTTTTTCATTTAAATCCCTCCTTAACGTTTATTTTGTTTTTAGCATATACCTTTCCATATGACTTTCAAATTTGGCAGGCCTTAAAAGTCAATGAAATCAAGGTTTTGAAGGGTGCTATTTTTATGCATTTTTGGCATTTACAAAAATTCGGGTTGTAAGGGAACAGTAATGTGTTAAAATAGAAGTTGTGATTAGATTTGAGAGAGGTTATATATATGAACATAAAAGTACCTCAGATAATCGATGTGCTGATGAAGTATGGTTCATTTGCCAGGCCCTTGGTGAATTGGGCGTTGAGTAATGATAAGATAAGTTCTGCTTGGAAAGAATATTTTAAAGCTTTGAGATACGATTGGCAAAAGGAGTACCCACTCGAACTTAAGTGTATAGAGCGAGGAATCAAAAGATGTAAAGATGACAAAATCGTTAAATACATGCTTATGGCCTTGAAACTCTCTGTACTTCAAAACCTTAAAGAGCCAGAAGGAAATGGATTATACATTCAGCTGAGAAGAGAATTTCACAAGGTACCAAAATTAGCGAGAAAGATAGTCGTTACCACCCTATTGAGTTACCCGTCTTTGAATATAAATGAAACGGACTTGGTCAAAACACGATTATGGAGTCAATATTATCAAAATGATATGTCAACACAAGTGTTTATTCTTTTAGGAAAGGCGAGGGAAAAGATAAAAACGGGAAACACTGCGGAAGGTATAGCTCTTTACTTCAAAGGCTTGAGAATTGCAAAGACAATTCCTCACCCTACAGGTATAATAAATAGTTTGAACGACTCGGCATGGTATATACGACATAGCCATCCGCATTGGGCATTTAGACTTGCAAATCAGGCTATGTATTGGGTTGGATGGTATCGTGAAGATGCCAGAGGTGTATTTTACGTATTCGATACTCTTTTTGAGATCCAGAGGATAGTTAGTGACCAAAGATTGGGTAAGACTGCAAGTTTGATAACCTCATTACAGAAGTATCTTCCTTCAGGTCGAGGGAGAGATACAAGGGAATACTACAAAGAAACCATTTAAGTCTGTAAAAGTTTCACCTTCGATTTCCAAGGCTCGAGATACAAAAATTCCGATTCACTGAGAAACTATCTGAGGAGTTTTATGAAATCCATATCATCATCTTCTGTTGATTCAAACCTATCCAGAGGAAAACTATCTGCCCTATTAAATGGTAAAACCAAAACCGTACACGGAGAAACGATAAAAAAGCTGATAAAAGGGTTAAAACTTAAACCAAATCCATTAAATGATCCTGCCCCCCTTATCAATGAATGGATGAAGATGAAGATAGAGGATGCATTTCTCGATGATCTTGAGAAACTCAAGGGAATAAAGCCCAACGATAGGATCATATCACTCTTGTTAACATATATGACTATTTTTGATAGGAAAGAAAAACTTCCTTATCTAAACAGAAAAGGGAAATTGGAACGGGCAATTGAACTCTGTACAGCGGATATACATAAATTTACGAATTTTATGTCCGACAGATACGAGACGATGGGATTCGTATCTGATATGATAAACGAAATGCATCCGTTCATAGAAGGAAGAAAAGATCTTGTAAAGAAGTTTTTGGGAAGGATACCAAAGAAGAGGGTGAGGATGTTTGCAGTAAATTATGCCGAATTGACAGAGGAAGACCGTAAGAGAATTGATGCCTTTGCAAGGAACTACACAAGATACGACTTGGGGTGGAAAGTTCATGATCTGCGATTAGCTGTTGAATTGAGAGAATTTGTGGAGTTGTTTCATCTTAAGAAAAGACCGTCTACGCTTGCATTTTTTGCGCCTGAAAGATCAACTGAGAGAAAGAAAATCTTACGTGTATTTCAGGAACTTCGATGATACTTCTATGTTTATTCTTTTTAGACTAAATGATAATCTTTAGGTTATCTTACGCCAATAGAACATTTAAATAAGTGCCAAAAGCGTTATCTATGTACCCTGTCCAAAGACACACAGTTTTATTTTTATTTTTAAAAAATCTTTGTTATAATAAAATAAACTCTACTTCTTTACGAGATACAATTCACGAGATGCGAGATACAAAAT
>JAHJOY010000146.1 GCA_018819665.1 bacterium | reverse complement strand
TCTATTAATTTATTTTTCATAATATCATAATTTTTGCTTTCAAGTAAAATTCCATCGCTTAATCTGGTAATTTCACCTTCCTGAATTAAAAAATTAATTATTTCTTTACCCCCGACAATTTGGGAAGTAAGTGATTTTTCGTTAGGAGGATTGTTAGGATTATCTTTCAGGATTTTTAATATTTTAGAAATTAATATTTTTTGCTGCGAAGAAATTTTGGGTTTACGGGAGAGAAAAAATATTATTCCTTTTTCTAAACCTATTTTATCTGTATTGATCAGAGAATCTACTAAATAGTTAAATATTACCGGTTTTAAATAATAAAAATAGCTCTGAAATTTATTTAAGGGAAAACCGGTTTGTAAAGGATAAAGTTCGTATTCCTGATTTAACCTGTTCATAAATTTTATTATTTGCTCCTGCCAGTAGTTTTTATCAATCAGCCAGGAATTAGTAGTGATTATTTCACCTTCTTTTTTCAATGATTCAACTACTTCCCTAATTTCTGAATCAGCATAATTGCTATTAATTAATAAATTATCTTTTTTAATAAAGATATTCTTTTCCAATTCAGTTAAAACTAATTCTCTCAAGTCAAATTTTATTCTTTTTTGCAAAAAATGAAGGGTATCTTTATCCTTAAAATGGTGTTTGTGAGCTAAAGGATCAACAATTAATCCCCCGCCAATGGTTTGGGGAGGGCTGGGTATTCTTAAGATAAAGCGGTCTCCCAAATAAGTTGCCAGCGGTTCTTTAAAGCGAAGTTGAGTAAATCCTTTTTCGCCTGCCTTAAAGTATTCCTTTTGGTTAAGAATTACTTTAGCCAAAATCTCTTTAGTTCCGGTGAAAAAAAATAATTCTGATCTATTAGTTAAAGCATATTTTTTCAGCTGGGGGAGAAGCTGTATCTGGACATCTATATTCTTACTGGCTTTAATCTGCTTGGTTCCAAAGACAATGTCTCCTCTGTGCAGCTCATTTTTTCCCATTCCTGCTAAATTGAGGGCTACCCTGCTTCCGGGGAAGACTTTTTCTGTTTTTTCTTTATAAGTCTGTAAATTTCTAAGGCGGGTTTTCTTATAAGAAGGAAAAATTGTTACTTCCATCCCCTGGTGGAGAGTTCCTCCTATCAAAGTACCGGTAACTACTGTGCCGCTTCCTTTAATATTAAAGACCCGGTCGATGGATAGTCTCGCTTTTCCAATATCTCTTTTTGGTTTCATCCGGGGGATTAAGTCCTGGATGGCTGATTTTATCCGGTCAATTCCTATATTTTTTACCGTACTTACTTTTACTATGGGCGCGTTAAAGAGGGCGGTGTTTTTTAACCTCTCTTTAATCTGTTTTTCTACAAAATTTAATCTGGTTTGGTCTACCAAATCGATTTTGGTTATAGTGATGATGCCGTATTTTATGTTAAGGAGGTCTATAATCTGGAAATGTTCTTCGGTCTGGGGCATCCAGCCTTCATTGGCATCAATAACTAAAATTACTGCATCGATTCCGGTTGCCCCTGCTATCATATTCTTTATAAGGTTTTCATGCCCGGGCACATCGACTATTCCGACTTTTTCTCCGGAAGGAAGTTTCATCCAGGCAAACCCCAAGTCAATAGTCATACCTCTTTCTTTTTCTTCGGGTAAACGATCAGTATCTATGGAAGTTAGAGCATAGATTAAAGCTGTTTTGCCATGGTCAATATGGCCGGCTGTACCAAAAACAAACATAAAAACCTCTTTTTATTTTAATTTAGAATAGACTGATGTAATGATTTTTATTACCAAATTGTCGGAAGAAGGGTCAATGCAACGGGGATCTAAGATAAAATATTCTTTTTCCTTTCGTCCCAGTAGAGGAGGGCTGTATAAACGCAATTCTTTTGAGAAAATTTCCACCGGACAGGAAGGCTTTATGATTATTAGTTTGGTTGGCAAAGTCTGTCCGGGCAAAGAACCACCTCCTATAGCAGTTTCTCCTTCTTTGGTAAATGCCGGGATATCTTCTTTTTTCAGTTCTTGGCAGATATTTTGACTGCGAGTAGCAATTTTTTCTAAGGGGCAGGAAATCATTTTCCAAATCGGAATTTTGGTTACAGCCTCACCTTTTAGATAAGATAATAAAATTTCCTGAAGGATAGCCAAAGTTATCTTATCCACTCTTAGTGTTCGGAATAAAGGATGTTGAGAGATTTTTTCCAGATAAATCTCTTTGCCACAAATAACCCCTCCCTGGGGACCTCCCAAGAGTTTATCTGTACTAAAACAAACAATATCAGCACCGGTTCTAATATTTTCTTGAACGGTTGGTTCGTGTTTTAATCCAAAAGTTTCAGTAGCCAAAAATGTTCCGCTGCCCAGGTCTACTATTACTGGCAAACCATATTTTTCCCCTAATTTTTTAAGTTCTTTAACTTCAGCTTGATGAACAAAACCGTTCATATTAAAATTACTTTGATGGACTTTTAATATTAAAGCAGTATTATCATTAATTACTTTTTCGTAATCCTCGATAAAGGTCTGGTTAGTAGTTCCGACTTCTCGAAGATGAGCACCGCTTTGTTCTAATATCTCCGGAATGCGGAATCCTCCCCCGATTTGCACCAATTCTCCTCTGGAGACAATTACTTCTTTGTTTTTAGCCAGAGTATTCAATATCAAGAATATTGCCCCGGCATTATTATTAACTACCAGACTTTTTTCTGCATTGCTGAGAGTGCAAAGTAATTTTTCAACAATTTCTCCTCTTTTTCCTCTGCTGCCTTCTGTAAGATCATATTCCAAATTAGCATAACCCTGTAAAGAGGTTTGAACTGCTGCAAGCATTTCTTTGCCAAGAGGTGCTCTCCCCAGGTTAGTATGAAGAATTACTCCGCTGCCGTTTATTACTCCTTGTAAAAAAGATAGATTTTCTTTTTTAAAATATTCTTTAATTTTATTTATCCTTTCTTTTGATGAGTAGAGGCGGCTATTTTTATATGCATTTTTTTTCTCTTCAGAGATAACTTTTCTTACCATTTGGGTAAGCATTTTTCGGGAATGTTTTTGTATCAAAGGCTTTAGGGCTTTATTTTGTAAAATTATTTCTACACTGGGAATCTTTGATAGCAATAAATTTAAATTATTATTATCCGTGTCTGTATTATTTTTCAAATTAGTAAGATTATCTCCTTTGGTGGCTTTTGAAGATAGAAATTAATGGCGGGAGGGGTAGGAATCGAACCCACCGCGGCAATTATAATTAATTGCCGCCCACGGATTTGAAGTCCGCAAGGCCCACCAGAGCCTATCCGCTCCCTTCTAATTTTATTATAAATTGAAATGTAAAACTTTACAAGTGGATATATTAAAGTATCGAGTATATGGATACAGTAATGAGTGATAAGTAATGAGTGATAAGATTAAAAAAACAGATTACTTTTTACATGTTACACATTATATCACTTGTTACCCGGTTAGCTGGTTAAGAAAATAGAAAAAAGAAGACAAAGACGAAATACAAAAGCCAGAAAAAATTAGTATCGAGAATTGCTCTAAGAAAAATAGAGAGAGAAAGAAAAAATAAGAAGTATAATTATTCTTTTTTATTTTAGAAAAAAAAGAGGAATTTTGCTAATTATGTAGAATATAAATAAAGGAATATAATTTTGATAATTAAGGAAAATTAATTTACTAATTATAGACAGTAAATGCATAAAAGAAAGGAAACTTGATATGAAAATAGGATTATATAATCTGATTTCAGATGTGCATAATGAAGGATATGTTAATCAGACCTTGAAGGGCTTTATATCTGAAATTGAAGAAAAATTAGGTGAGAAATTTGAAAATATAAACTTAGGGGACTTTAACCGTAAAGATTGTTTCCCCCTCATTTTTATAAAATCTGGTGGGGCGGAAGAAAAATTTAAACAGATTTTTCAACAAATCAACAGATCCTACCTGCTTTTATCCAGTGGCTTGCATAATTCTTTAGCCGCTTCTTTAGAGATTGCTTCCTTTTTAAAACAAAAAGGAAAAAAGGTAGAAATAATCCATGGAGATAGTGATTACATTGCTACAAGAATAAAAGAGCTAAGAAAAATTTTCCAGGTAAAAAACAGATTGGTTTCCTCTAAATTGGGAGTGATTGGCAAACCTTCTGATTGGCTCATAGCCAGCGAAGTAGATTATAATAAGGTCAAAGATGTCTTGGGGATTTCTTTAATAGATATTGAAATGGACGAACTGGTTAAAGAAATAGACCAGGACCACAATTTTGCCCATCCTAAATTAAAAGATATTAGAGAAAAAGGATTTAATAAAAAATCAATTGACGGAGCACTGAAAATTTATAGCGGGTTTAAAGCTATCGTAAACAAATATAAACTTGACGGTATTACGGTAAGATGTTTTGACCTGCTGGAAATTTATAAAAATACCGGTTGTCTTGGTCTTTCATTGTTAAATGATGAAGGAATTGTAGCCGGTTGTGAAGGTGATATCCCCGCTCTTATATCTATGGCTATTCTGCATTATTTAACCGATGAGCCTGTTTTTATGGCCAATCCTTCCAGTATCGATATTGACAAGAATGAAATAATTTTAGCTCATTGTACTTTGCCCTTAAACATGCCCGATGAATTTTATTTAAAAACCCACTTTGAATCAGGTTTGGGAGTGGGGATAAAAGGAGTCATCGAGGAAGGGGAAGCCACCATCTTTAAACTTTCCCGAGATGGTAAAGAATATTTCGTGTCCGGCGGAGAAATAATTGAAAATTTAAACAGCGAAAATTTGTGCAGGACTCAAATAAGATTTAGAATGAATGAGGGGGTTAAATATTTTTTGCAAAATTCTCTGGGTAATCATCATCTGATTTGCAAAGGAGATTACAGTGAGATAGTAAGAGAATTCTTTAAATGGTAAAATAAAAATAAATAGGGACGGTTCTATTTTATTTTAAATAGGATGTGTCCCTATTTTTAAAAAGGTGACAGAGGACCGTCCCCTGTCACCAGGAGGAGAATTATGGGAGATGTTATGCGGCCAATTCCATTTAAGCAGTTACTTCACTGGATAACTGAAGAATATCGGTCGCAGTGGACAATTTTTGGGATACCGGAATCTCAATTTTTTAGAGAAAAAAGCCAGAAAAACATTCAGATATTTTTTGATGAAAGTTGTGCTATTCCTGTGGGACCGGCAGCAGGCCCCCATACCCAGTTGACCCAGAATATTATCGCTGCTTATCTGGTTGGGGGACGCTTTTTCGAGCTTAAGACTGTACAAAAACTTGACAGTCTGAAATTTGAGAAGCCCTGTATCGACGCCCGAGATGAAGGTTATAATACCGAATGGTCTACTGAATTATCTCTGGAGCAGGCATATGACGAGTATGTTAAGGCATGGATATTGCTTCACTTCGTAGAGTCAATATTTAATGATCGTACTAATGCTAAACAATCTTTTATTTTTAATATGAGCGTTGGCTATGACCTGGAGGGAATTAAAACCCCCGGTATGGATTCGTTTATTAATAATTTAACTGATGCCTCCAAACACCCGGTGTTTAGGAAATACCTGGAGGAATTAGATTCTTTTATCCGGGGAGCGAGCTTCCCAGAAGCTATGCGTGCTAAAGGAAAGATTAAAAGTCTTGAAAATATTTCCAGTACAGTTTCGCCTAATATCGCTCGGTCGGTGACTCTCTCTACCATGCACGGATGTCCCCCTAAAGAGATAGAATCTATCTGTAAATATCTTATGGAAGAAAAAAGACTCCATACCTTTGTAAAATTAAACCCGACCCTCCTTGGCTATAAATTAGTTAGAAAAATATTGGATGAGCTTGGATTTAATTATATAAATATTAAAGAATCTACCTTTACCAATGATTTGCAATGGGATGATGCGATAGGGATGCTTAAACGGCTTTCT
>JAHJOY010000145.1 GCA_018819665.1 bacterium | reverse complement strand
GCAATAACTGTGATATTTTTAAGTTTTACTCAATTCACTTATGCTAAAGACAATACCCCCTTAATGAAACATAAGATGATACAGTACAAAAGTGGTGAATTTAGAGAAATGATGGAAAGAAGACTAAAGGATAGTCCGGCAGCAAAAATGAGAGCGTTTATTGAATCTCTAAGTCTATCTGAAGAACAAAAAGCTGAAATTAATAAGACTATTTTAGATTTTCAAAAAGATACCGTTGCGCTTCGAAATAGTATACAGATTAAAGAATTAGAAGTTAGAGCATTGTTATTAGAACCGCAAACTGAATTAGCGAAAGTTAGAGCAAAACTGCAAGAAATTGCTGATTTGCAGGTTGAATTAAAGGTTAAAACAATTGAAAAATATTTAGAAATTAAAGATTTATTGACACCTGAACAGCAAGAAAAATTACCATTAGGTGCTCCCTTCCAAATATTTTCCTTGGAAAAGTTTGGTACGGGTAGAATGATGAAAAGTTATTGTTGGTAAATAAAAAGCAATAAAGAGTAAATTTAAACAGGGAGGAGAATAATCATTTTCCTCCCTATAACTTATTTTTATAGCGAGGTGTAAATTTAAAATGATGAAAATGAAATTAGTAAAAATAAATAGAAAATATATACTTGCCACAGCTTTAGCCTTATTTCTTTCTTTAAGTTGGGTTGGTACTGTAAGCGCAGAAACCGAACAAACTAATTCTTATTTAGCTCTAGAAGCTTTCAGTAATAGTATTGCAGATATTGCTGAAACAGTTGGGCCGGCTGTAGTGAATATAGATACAGTGAGAATGGTGAAAACACAATTTCCATCATTCGAAGATCCTATATTTAAGAGATTTTTTGGACGTGAGTTTGAAGAATTCAGAAGGACAATTCCCCAAAAAGGTACAGGTTCCGGATTTATCATAAATCAAGAGGGATATGTACTTACTAATGAACATGTAGTGCGTAAAGCAGATAAGATAAAAGTTACTCTTTCTGATGGCAGAGAATTTGATGGAGAAGTGATCGGTTCAGATTTAACTTCAGATATGGCTATAGTGAAAATAAAGGCAGACCATTTGCCTACCGTTACTTTAGGCAATTCAGATGAATTAAGAGTTGGAGAAATTGTGATAGCTATCGGTAATCCTTATGGGCTCCAACAGACTGTAACTATGGGCGTAGTTAGCGCTAAAGGTCGTTCTATCCCTACAGGAATAGAAGGACATATTTATAGAAATTTTATTCAAACAGATACAGCTATCAATCCTGGGAATAGTGGTGGTCCATTGCTTAACACTAAGGGAGAAGTTGTAGGAATAAACACAGCTATTATTCCCTATGCTCAGGGTATTGGATTTGCTATCCCTATTAACGCAGCTAAGAAAAATATAGATGATTTGATTACTTTAGGAAAAGTGAGAAGATCATGGTTGGGTGTATACATTCAGGAAGTTACCCCTGAAATTGCTGAACAGTTTAATTTAAAAGAAGCCAAGGGTGTATTAGTGGGAGATGTTATTAAGGATAGTCCAGCAGAGGAAGCAGGAATAAAAAGAGGGGATATAATCACCAAGGTTAACAATGAAGAAGTTGATTCTCCGGGAGAGCTTCAAGAAAAAATAAGAGACATTGATATCGGTAAAAAGGCGAACATAGAAGTGGTACGAGATGGTAAAACAATTAATTTTATCGTAAAAATTGGTGAAATGCCCACCGTGGAGGAAGAAGGTAGTGAATTTCCTAAAGAAAAAGTATTTTCCGTGCAAACCGGATTAAAAGTTGAGGCGGTTACTTCAGAAGTTGCTAAAGAATTAGAGTTGTCCTGGGTAAAAGGGCTGGTGATTACTGAGGTAATTCCGGGGAGTTCAGCAGATTATATGGGTTTACAGAGAGGAGATGTAATTTTAGAGGCAAATCGGATAGAAATGTTATCAGTTGATGAATGGGAAGAGCTAATTAATAAATTAGAACCGGGAGATACACTACTATTATTAATTTTTCGCAACGGACGTACTTATTATGTCCCAATTAAAGTAGAAAAGATTGACTGAGAAATTAGCAATTTTGTATCGAGTATCGTGTATCGAGTATCGAGTTAGGGATATAGCATAATAATAAAGACTTAGGAAAGAAAGAGAACAAAATCAAGCGTAGGGGCAGACCTTGTGTCTGCCCGTAACTTTGTATTTATGTATTCGTTAGTGCAAACTTTAATGAGGTAGTTAGATAGGAAGAAGAAAGCCACTCTTTCTATCTTTTCTTTCTCTTTCTTAACTCGATACT
>JAHJOY010000144.1 GCA_018819665.1 bacterium | reverse complement strand
ATGCTTAATTAATATCAAGATGAATCAAAAGTGCCTTCTCTACCTTTTCTAATTTTTCAGGAAGTAAAGCGCTTACAAAATTGATAAGTCTTTTCTTGTCTATAGTTCGAATTTGATTGCATTTTACTTTAGAATCTTTAGGTAGATGAGTTTCTTCGCTGGGAAGAAAAACCTCAAATGGATAGATTTTTTCTGTTTTTGAGGTAATAGGAAGTACAGTTACCGTCTCAGCAAACAAATTATTTCTATCATTAGATATTACCAAAGCCGGTCTTGTTTTTCCTATTTCATGTCCCACTACCGGCTCTAAGGATACAAACCAAATCTCACCTTTTTTAGGAAAGTCCATATTATCTCCATCCCTCCAGAGTAATTTTTTCCCACTCTTGGTTAATCTCTTTATCTTCTTTTCTGGTTGCCTTATATCCTTCTATTAAAAGTTTATCCAATTTTTCTTTATTTATTCTCTCAAGCTTTTCTTTTACAGCTTCGGAAATGAAACCACTCTTGTTAGGGATATCTTTTATCTCTTGGGCAATTTCCTCTGGCAAGGTAATATTTAACCTTTTCATGTACATCACCTCCTGTATTAATTATACACCAAACAATACACAAGTCAATTATTTGTTTAAATACTTATTACATCTATAAATTGGCTAACCGACAAACCAGCTAACTAAATTCACTTGCATCTCGTAACTTGCAACCTTCTTTATCTCTTCCTCACTATATACTATATACTCGATACTGTTTCCCTGTCCACTATTTTTTTCTTGTATTTCTTTTCTTTTCCTTTCTTCACTATATACTCGATACTCGATACTTGATACTGTTTTTCACTCGATACTCGATACTATATACTGTTTTTTGTAACTTGCATCTTACATCTTGCAACTATTTTCGACGAAGGAGAAAATCAAAAGGATATTCATAATTTAGCAGATTTGCTTGCCAACCAGGGCTTCCCTATCGCCCTATCGATACTTCTCATCTTTCGTATCGACAGATTTATGCAGGAAATCGTAACAGCCCAAAAAGAGGGTTATCGACAGATCTTAGAGAACACCAAAGAAATACACAATGCTATAACCACCCTAAATCAGCAAAACCGGGAATATTATTCTCTACGCTTCTCAGAAGTGCAAAAAGAATTAGCCGGAATGAAGGTAGAACTGAGTAAAATTGAATAGAACCATTTATAAAAGGGGACAAAATACTCTTAATTTTTAATAATAAAAGTATCCTGTCCCCTTTTACTCTATAGGTTTTGTTATTTGTTTTTTCTTTGTAAATTAAAGTAGTTCCCTTTTTCCCCTCTATTTGCTCAGGTAAATTCTATACACTAAAAGTAACAATCTGAGCGTATCCATTATATATCAATACTCCATGCCTTAATATGTCTCTCCCTATAAGACATTGAATATGTTGTCCTTGTAATGGTGCTGCAATAAGATCTGCTGTTTCGATCGCTAAATTATTAGGAAATACTACTGCTGCTTGATATTGGTAACATTCTACTCCTACCGATGAAGGAGTATTGATTTTAACAACTCCTATTGGACTTATTCCAATTTTCTCTATTCTATTATATCTGATCTTACTACTGTGCTCGTAGCTCCTGTATCTATCATTGCTAAGACTTTTACACTTTGAGGAATTGGCTGGTTTTTATCTTTTAACATCTGAACTAGTAATCGAGATGGTGATATAAGAACCTCAATTATAGGACCTGACTTATATAAATTAGCTATTTGAGTGGTAAAAGATGGCATTTTATCTCCTTTCAAATTTAAGACGCTAATAAATTAGAGGTAAAATTTAATATATCCTCAACCTCAGAAATCATCTTTACTAAAAAAGGAGAATTACCAAACAATTCATATCCCCTTTTTATTGCATCCTCTTTAGATTTAAAAGTATCTATCAATTGTCCTTCATGAATCAGGGCATACTCACCTTTTGATTTCCCCAAAAGCTCATCAAGTTTTGACTCAAAATAATCAAGATCCTTTTTTAGAAGATCTGCTCTCATTTTCCAGTCCTCCTCCTTTATTAAATCCTACTTAATTATTTTTAATATGATAATCCTTTTACTTAATATATCTATTTCTTTTGTGTTTATTATTTCTTTTGTGTTTATTATAACACATATTAAAAAATTAAAATAACATAACCCTATAATGGTGGATCGAATGAATTCAACCCCTACATAATAGCTAAAAAGTACCCCTTTTGTTAGAATTTTCTTTTTTTAAATTTAGTTTAATTCTTTGGATTTATGATATAATGATTTAAAATAAATGCTAAAGATAAAAAAGGCAATAGTTACTGAAAAATCTCAAAAGTCATTGCGAGTGACCGCAGGGAGCGTGGCAATCTCGTCTAAAAACGAAAAACCCTCTTTATATCTTGAAACTTGAAACTTTATTTATATTTTGCATCTTTTGTATCTTGTGTTTTCCTTACACTTATAACCCGCACCTATACGCTAAACGCTGTACGCTCTAAGCTAACTAAAAACTAACGACTATTTTAGTCCCCTTTTCCCCTTATAATCTATTAAATTCACCTACACTCAAACCAGCCTGTCTAATTAACTTCTTTAAAATACCTATTCCAAGTTCTCATCACCTCTAACCAACCCTCAATAGCCTCTGTTATATTCCCCTTCAATTCTTCAATAGTTTTGCCTTGACTAAAACATCCGGGTAAAGCAGGTACTTCACCCACATAATAACCAGATTCGTCCTTTTCTACAATAATTTTAAATATCATTTACTCGCCTTCTTAGATAAAATTTAATTTTTTAAGCTTAATACTCATTGTATACATTTGTCAATTAAATTACATTCTAAAATATTATACCAAAAATCTAAAATATAAATAACTCCATTTCAAAAATTGCAAACAATGGATTCTCGCTGGAAGCAGAAGGGGCATATTGCCATACGCCCAAGGAATAACTCTAATCGATAAATTAATTAATTGGTAAATTGATTTATCAGCAGATTGGGTAATAGGATGATTGGTTGATTAAAAAGGAAGTACATATTAAATATTCATAATTTAACTGATCTAATCTTAGAGATCTCTTCATCCGTAAATTTCAATTGTCGAAGAACTCTTTTACAGTAAATAGAATCTAAAGCTTTCTTTCCCATTTGAACTGGTGCTGAATACCGCTTTCCTTCAACAGTTCTAGAATATATAGCATGGTCAGTTTTACCCTGTCTTACAAATTTAGCTCCTCCCTTTTCCAAAAGTTTACACAATTTTGCACTTGACATAGAAGGAATTTTAGACATAAGATGGCACCTCATGAACTTCCAGAGGTCTCATAAATTTTCTTTCTTTTACCCAATCAGGTTCTGTATCTGCTAAAAATTCAATAAGTTCCTCTGTAGAAATTGGTGAAACTACTGTCTCTGGGTGTTCTTTCACATCTTGCAGATATATCTCTATTGCATTTTTAAGATTTGTCTCTGTTTCAGGAAGATCTCTTCCTCTTGCTGTTACATTTAGTTCTAAACATATTGCCACATACTCCAATTTGGTTTTTCGTATTAATACTGTGTATGTTTGTTTCATCATTTACACCTCCTTTTTCCCTCAATTTATAACATTTTCAAATTTTCTATTTCCAAATAGGGCAGACTTCTAATTAAAGAAATAATCTTCCTGCTTAGCGATTCTAATCCTTTATTTTTCATAGTACACAATCATTGTATATTACCAGAAACCGAAAATCGATAAAACCGTATTTTTAATCAATGAATTGGCAAGTTGGTCAATTAAATACTCTTGTATCTTCTGTATTTTTCTTTCTTTTTTTTCTTACTATTCACTATTCACTATTCACTATTCACTATTCACTATTCACTATTCACTATTCACTATTCACTAACGACTATTTTAGCCTGTCCCCTTTTCTTTCCTTTTTCTCCCGAGTGGTAATAGGAAATTGATTTGCTGATACAATCATATCTTTTTTATCAAAATGACATTTTAAAGCATCTTTAATATTTTCTTTGAGTTCTTCTAAAGTATCTCCTTCTGTAAAAATAGAATATCCAAGAGCTTGGGCAGTATATCCTTTTTCTGGATCTTCTTCGCCAACAAACATTATTTCTTTAAGTTTCATTTTTAAACCTCCTCTGCCATTTTCGTTAAATAATTTTTATATCATGAAATGGAAACAAAATAACCATTGACTCCTCTACAAAAGAGAGGATCCCGACACAAAATTCGTCACAACACTTTTTTATTAATTATATCATAAATTCAAAAATATTTATTTTATTTTCTACCATCTTTACCCTTTATTTACTACCCCACTAGATTTTACACTAACGTCGAGGGGTTCGATGAATTGAGCCCGCTTATCCTCCCCTTTTTCTCTATTTGTGTCATTCCCATGCTCCCTTCTGTCATTCCCATGAAAATGGGAATCCAGAACATTTATACCCACATATATGTATTTATTCTCGACCGGCAGACTGTATTTGTATTTATCTTCGACTGGTAGACCGGGTGACCGGCAGACTGGTCGACTAAATAAACTTGTACCTTGCATCTTGCATCTCGCATCTTGAAACCAAAAACGATAAACCAATAACTAAAAACTGAATTTGAAAGGAATGAAACAATGGATGTCAAAACATTGTCTGAAGTGATCGCTAACCAAGGCTTCCCTATTGCCCTATCGATACT